>NZ_JAXCMJ010000043.1:0-29551 GCF_038084995.1 Sphingomonas sp. 2378 | reverse complement strand
CCCTCCCCCCGACCCCCTCCCGCTTGCGGAAGGGGGAGCGTGCTTGGCGGGCGTCAGACCTTCGATAATTCCCTTCGGCAGACAGCCGCGCTATCCCCGCCGCCTCAAATCGCGCCCGAAAACGTATCGCACTGGGCGGGATCGCCGGTTTCCATGCCGCGACGGAGCCAGCGCATCCGCTGTTCCGACGAGCCATGGGTAAAGCTGTCGGGTACGACCCGCCCGGTCGCTTCGCGCTGGAGCGTATCGTCGCCGATGGCGCGCGCGGCGGTCATGCCTTCCTCGACATCGCCGGGCTCCAGCCGGTTGCGGTTCTTCGCCGCCCAAACGCCCGCATAGCAATCCGCCTGCAATTCCAGCCGGACAGACAGGGCATTGCCCTCCGCCTCGCCCGCCGCCTGTTGCGCCTGACGGACCTTGTCCGAGGTGCCTAGCAGCGTCTGGATGTGATGGCCGAACTCGTGCGCGATGACGTAGTTGCGGGCGAAATCGCCCTTCGCGCCGAAGCGGTTGGCCAACTCATCGAAGAAGCGCGTGTCGAGATAGATGGTGCGGTCGGGCGGGCAGTAGAATGGGCCGACCGCCGACTGCGCCACGCCGCAGCCCGACTGGGCCGAGTTGCCGACGAAGAAGCGCAGGCCCGGCGCCTCGAAGCGCTGGCCGCTATCGGCGAAGATCTTCTCCCAGGTGTTGTCGGCGTTGCTGAACGCCTGGCAGGCCTCACGCCGCTCGGGCGAGGCTTCGCAGATCTGGCGTGCGTTCTGCTGGCCGCTGTCGGCGGACCGGGTCACGGGCGCATTGCCCCCGCCGGTCAGCAGGCCGAGCGGGTTCATCCCCAGCACCGCCAGGATGATAAGCACCACGACGATCCCGCCGCATCCGAAGCGGCTGCCGATCAGCGGGAGCAGGCCGAACAGCAGCCCGCCGCCGCCACCGCCGAAACCGCCGCCGGGTTGCGCCTCTCCGACATTGATGTCGTTGTCATAATCGTCGAGCCGCATGGCACCGTCACCCCTTTGTCGTTTCGCCCGCCTTTCGGGTCTTGCCGCTTTGAACCCGCAAGGCCTTGCGGCGGTTGCACGACCGGTAATCTGGCCGCATGGTGCGCGCCATACCAGGGGAGAATGGCATGTTCCTGACGGGCAAGACGGCGGTGATCTCGGGCTCCACCTCGGGGATCGGGCTGGCTTATGCCAAGGCGCTGGCGGCGGAGGGCGCGAGCGTCGTGCTGAACGGTTTCGGCGATGCCGACGCGATCGAGGCGGAGCGCGCCGCGCTGGAAAATCTGAGCGGCGCGACGGCGCTCTACGACCCCGCCGACATGACCCGGCCCGAACAGATCGCCGCGATGATCGAACGTGCGGTGGCGGAAACCGGATCGGTCGATATCGTCATCAACAATGCCGGTATCCAGCATGTCGCCCCCATCGCCGAATTTCCGGTCGAGAAATGGGACGCGATCATCGCGATCAACCTGTCCTCCGCCTGGCATATGATGCGCGCGGCGATCCCGCATATGCGTGCGACGGGCTGGGGACGGATCATCACCACCGCCTCGGCGCACAGCCTGGTCGCCAGCCCCAACAAGTCGGCCTATGTCGCCGCCAAGCACGGCGTGGTCGGCATCACCAAGACGGTGGCGCTGGAAGTGGCGACGGACGGCATCACCGCCAACTGCATCTCGCCGGGCTATGTCTGGACGCCGTTGGTCGAGAACCAGATTCCCGACACGATGAAGGCGCGGGGGATGAGCCGCGAGCAGGTGATCGACGAGGTTCTGTTGAAGGCGCAGCCGACCAAGGAGTTCGTGACCATCGAACAGGTCGCGGCACTGGCGCTGTTCTTGTGCCGGGACGAGGCGAAGTCGATCACCGGCGCAAACCTGTCGGTCGATGGCGGCTGGACCGCGCAATGAGGGCGGCGGCGGCCCTGCTGGGTGCGGCGATGGCGTTGGGCGCGGTCGGTACGGCGGTCGCGCAACGGGTCGAGCAGGCGGCGGACTGGCGGCTGGCGGCGACCGAGGACGACCGCGTTCGCCTGCGCGGCTGGCGCACCGCCTGGGTGAAGGGTATCGCGCAGGCTCGGGCGGGCGGATCGGCGGCGGCCGTCGCGGCGCTCGGCTCGCTGGCGGACCCGGATCATTCGATCGCGGAGCCGGGCCTGCCCGATGGCGATTATCGCTGTCGCACGATCAAGCTGGGGTCCCAGGGGCGCGCGCTGCTGACCTATGTCGCCTATCCCTATTTCCGGTGCCGCGTGTCGGACGGCGGTACTCAGTTGACCAAGCTCGACGGGTCGCAGCGGCTGAGCGGGCGCATCTTTCCCGATACCGATGCGCGCAGTATCTTCCTGGGCACGTTGATCCTGGGGGATGAGGAACGCTCCTATGCCTATGGGCGCGACCGGGCGCGCGACATGGCGGGGGTGCTGGAGCGGATCGACGCCCAGCACTGGCGGATCGCCTTTCCCTATCCGGCTTATGAATCGGTGGTCGACATACTCGAACTGGTGCCCGCCGGCGGCTGAGGCGTGGGAGCCGGGGCGGCGACGGTCGCCGCCGTTGCGGTCGGCAGCGGCGGGAGCGAGGCGAGATAGGTCTTGCCGTTCTGGCCGATGATCGTGACCCGGTCGGCATTGGCCTTCGCCACGGCCTTCAGATAGGAGCGCGGCTTCTTCATCAATTCGGGATGATCCAGCCCGACCAGCCCCAGCCGCCGCGCCGCCTCCTGCACGAAATGGACGCAGTTGCGATTGTTGAGATTGTAGCGCGCGTCCCCGGTCTTCTCGTCCCAGGCGGCGACGAGCGCCAGGATATCGGCATATTGCGCGTCGCTCATGACATAGGAGAATTGCGCGTCGCTGGTCGAGATGTAGAAGGGCTTGGAGATGTCCAGCCGCCCCTTGACCGTGCCCATCAGCAGTGCGGGCGAGACCGATTTGGCGGTGAAGCCGTAATTGGCGTCGACCGGCGCGCCATTGGCATCGATCGTTCCCCGCAGGGAAAAGAAGCTGTGCGGGAAGCTGTTCCCCAGCTCATGGCTCCAGAAGGTGATCGTGACCGCCGCCTGTACGGGCAACGCACAGCCGAGCCAGAGCGTCAGGGCAATGGCGATTCGCATCAGCTTCGTCATGGCGATCCTTATAGCGCGGCGGGCGGCACGGGCGGAGCGGCATTTTCATGCTTCTCCGGCCGGATATAGATGGACGACAGGCTGGGCACCGCACGGCGCAGATCGTCCTCCAGCACCTCGATCATCGTCTCGGCGACGCCCATGGGCAGGCTGTCGTCGAAGTCCGCGCTGATCGCGGCGAAGATGCTGTCGGGCGCGGTATGGATGGTGCGGACATGGTTGACCCGCGTGATCCAGGGGCGCGACGCGACGATGGTGCGGATGGTCTCCACCACCTTGGGGTCGGCCCGCTCGCCGATCAGCAACCCCTTGGCCTCGCGCGCCAGCAGGATCGCGACCAGCCCCAGCACCAACCCGATCAGGATCGAGGCGACGCCGTCGATCCGCGGGTCGTCCAGTGCGTGCGACAGCCACACGCCCAGCCCCGCGATGACCAGGCCTGCCAGCGCCGCCGAATCCTCGAACAATACGATGAAGCCCGCCGGGTCCTTCGACTCATGGATCGCCTGCCACCAGCCGCTATCGCCCTTGGCGCGCGAGAATTCCCGCACCGCGATCGTCCAGGACGCTCCTTCCAGGGCGAAGGCGATGGCGAGTACGATGTAATTGATCGTCGGGTCGCGCAGTGGCTCGGGCGTCTGGACATGCAGCCAGCCCTCATAGATCGAAATGCCCGCGCCCAGCGCGAAGATCAGGATCGCGACGACGAACGCCCAGAAATACAGCTCGCGCCCATAGCCGAAGGGGTGGACCGCATCGGGCACGCGCTTGGCGCGCTTCTGGCCATAGAGCAGCAGGATCTGGTTGCCGCTGTCCACCACCGAATGGACGCCCTCGGTCAGCATCGAGGAGGACCCGGTGATCCCCGCCGCGACGAACTTGGCCACGGCGATACCCAGATTGGCAGCGAGCGCGCCATAGAGGACGAGGTTCTCGCGGATACGCGCGGTCAGGCCGGTGTCGGGCATGGGCGGATAAGCGTGCGACCGGGATGCTTGTTCCGCTGCCCGAACAAACCCCGCCGATGGGCATCGGCGGGGTCGCTTGCTTCCCCAAGGAAGAAGGGGGCACTTCGATGTCGCTCCGTGCGAACGGAGGGGAACTCGGCACCAACCTCCGTTCAGCCTGAGCCCAGTCGAAGGCCAAGGGTCGCGTTGGCCCAAGTGGCGGGTGGCGGGGCGTGCACTTCGACTTCGCTCAGTGCGAACGGAGTGGGGGCTTGGCGCCGATCCCCGTCCGACCTGAGCGGAGTCGAAGGCCAAGGGACGACCTCAGGACGCGATCCGGCCCAGTCGGTGATAGAGATGCGCGAACTTGATCGAGCGGGGATCGTCGGCGACGCGCTTGACGTGTTCGGCGATGGCTTCCTTCATCAGGGCGAAGTCCTCGGTCGAGAAGACGGCGCGGCTGCGTTGCGGTTCGGTGGGCATGACATACTCTCCTTGGCTGGTCGGGTCAGGCGGCGCGGACGAATTGCGCCGCCTCGGTGGATTCGGCGAGGGCGGTGGTCGAGCTGTCGCCGCCCGCCACCATCTGCGCGATCAGGTCGAAATAGCCGGTCCCCACCTCGCGCTGGTGGCGGGTCGCGGTATAGCCATGGCGCTCGGCGGCAAATTCGGCCTGTTGCAGTTCGGAATAGGCCGCCATGCCCCGGTCGCGATAGCCGCGCGCCAGCTCGAACATGCCGAAGTTGAGCTGGTGGAACCCGGCCAGCGTGACGAACTGGAACTTGTATCCCATCGCGCCGATCTCGCGCTGGAAACGGGCGATATCGTCGCGGTCGAGATTGGCCTCCCAATTGAAGCTGGGCGAGCAGTTATAGGCCAGCATCTTGTCCGGATGCTCGCGGCGGATCGCCTCGGCGAAGCGGCGGGCATCGGCCAGGTTGGGCTTGGACGTCTCCCACCACAACAGGTCGGCATAGGGGGCGAAGGCCAGGCCACGCCGGATGCAATGGTCGACGCCGGTCCCGTCCTTCAGGCGGAAAAAGCCCTCCGCCGTCCGCTCGCCGGTCAGGAATTCGCGGTCGCGTTCGTCCACGTCCGAGGTGATCAGCCGCGCGCTTTCCGCATCCGTCCGCGCGCAGATGACGGTCGGCACCCCCGCCACATCCGCCGCCAGCCGCGCCGCGGTCAGGTTGCGAATCTGGGCCGCGGTCGGGATCAGCACCTTGCCGCCCAGATGGCCGCACTTCTTCTCGGAGGCGAGTTGATCCTCGAAATGCACGCCCGCCGCGCCTGCCGCGATATAGGCCTTCATGATCTCATGGCAGTTGAGCGGCCCGCCGAACCCGGCCTCGGCATCGGCGACGATCGGCGCGAACCAGTCGCGCGTCGCGCCACCTTCGGCATGTTCGATCTGGTCGGCACGCGCGAGCGTCGCGTTGATCCGCCGGGCCAGATCGGGCCCGGCATTGGCGGGATAGAGCGACTGGTCGGGATACATCTGTCCGGCGGTGTTGGCGTCCGCCGCGACCTGCCAGCCCGACAGATAGATCGCCTTCAACCCGGCGCGCACCATCTGCATCGCCTGATTGCCCGACAACGCGCCCAGCGCATGGACATAATCCTCGCTCTTCAGCAACTCCCACAGCTTCAGCGCGCCGCGCCGGGCCAGCGTATGCTCGACGGTGATCGAACCGCGCAGCCGGGTGACATCGTCCGGGCTATAGGGGCGGGCGATACCGTCGAACCGACCGGCGGGGGCGGGCACGAGGTCTTGGAAGCCGGTCATCGTGATGTCCTTTACAAATTTGCTGTTCTTGACGACCCTTTGTGGGCGGTTCGATCGCTCCGGAGAATGAGGTTCATAGGTTTCTCGGCGTCGTCGCGTCGGTGGCGATCCGGTCTTTGATGTCCTGTTGTAAAGAATTGACAAGGCCCGACACGGCGAGGCAGCCTGACTTTCAACAATAGGAGAGCGGCGATGGCCGGGGCCAAGTTGATCGCGGGTCATGCGGTGCGGCGGGTGCGGCGTCAGCATGGACTGTCGCAGGCGGCGATGGCGGAGATGCTGGATATCTCGCCCAGCTATCTCAACCTGATCGAGCGCAACCAGCGCCCCGTCACCTCGACATTGCTCGTGCGGCTGGTCGAGGCGTTCGACTTCGATCCGCGCAGCCTGACGGCGGATGCGCCGGGGGGCGGGGCGGCGGCGATGCGGCGGCGGCTGGCCGATCCGATGTTCGCCGATCTGGAGATCGACCGCACCGACCTGGAAGAATGGCTGGCTGCCGCGCCCGCCGGGGCCGAGGCCTTCGCCCGCGCCTTCGACCGGCTGGGTGGTGGCGCGGGGGATGGAGTGGCGCAGTCCGCCACACCGGACCCGACGATGCTCGTCCGGCGTGAGATCGAGCGGTGGCGCAACCACTTCTCCGATCTGGATGCAATGGCGGAGGAACGGGCCGACGAATTGCGAATGACGGCGGGCGACCTGTACGGCGCACTGGCGGAGCGGCTGCGGGTCCGCCATGCGCTGACCATCCGCATACTCCCGGTCGATATCCTGCCCGACCGGCTGGTGCGGCTGGACCTGCATGCGCGCCAGCTGCAACTGTCGGAATTGCTCGAAGGCCCCGCGCGCGTCTTCGCGCTGGCGGTGCAACTGGGGCAATGGGAGGCGCGCGCGGAGATCGAGGCGCTGGCCCGGGGCGCGGCCTTTGGCGATCGGATCGCCGAACGGCTGTTCCGCCGCTACCTGGCGCAATATTTCGCCGCCGCGCTGGTCATGCCCTATGCCCGCTTCCTGCGCGCCTGTGAGGCGACCGGTTACGACACCGCCATCCTCCAGCGGCGATTCGGCGTCTCGTTCGAGCAACTGGCGCATCGGTTGACCACGCTCAACCGGGTGGGCGCACGGGGGCTGCCCTTCTTCCTCATGCGGCTCGACCGGGCGGGGCAGGTGTCCAAGCGGTTCGCCGGAGCCGCCGATGCCGCGCTGGTCGAGGCGGAGGGCGTGTGTCCGCTATGGAATGTCTTCGATGCCTTTGGTCGGCAGGGGGAGCCGCTCTATCAGGCGGTGGCGATGCCCGACGGCGCGCATTTCGTCACCCTGGTCCAGGCGGGGGCGCGCGCAGGCCGATCGCTGGCGGGCGTCACCGCCAGCTTCGCGGTGGTCATCGGACTGGAAGCCGGGCTCGCCGGTCATCTCGCCATGGCGCGCGGACGCGATCCGGTCGGCGAAGCATCGCCGATCGGGCCGGGATGCCGCCGCTGCCTGCGGATCGACTGCCCACAGCGTGCCCATCCCCCGATCGGTCGCGCTTTGTCGGTCCAGGAGCGCGAGCGCCCGCTCAACGCCTTCCATTTCGCCGGCGACTAAAAGCATCCGCCCTTCACCAAAAATAAGGGCCTGACATATTATATACCGGTGGATGAGTTGGTTAGCCCGTCGGTTCCGTTCGCTTGAATTTCGTTTCGCAGCGATGCTGACGGCTGTCTTCTGCATCTTCATGGCGCTGAGCGCGGCCAGTTGGCTGCTCAACCGGCAATTGCTGGCGACGATCGAATCGAGTCGCCGGATCACCACGGTGCTCGAAGCCTATGGCGCCCAAGAGGCCAGCTTGCGCCAGTTGCACAAGTCGGTCTCGATCCTGCCCCGTTACCCGCAGGAACCGGGGGCGGATGCGCGGTGGAACCGGATGCGGCAGACGATCTTCACCCAGCTTGGGGCTTCGAATACCGTTGCCGAAAAAATGCCCTCCGGCCTTCGCAAGTCGGAGGAGGAAGTGCGCCGGGCCGAGCGTGACCTGGCGCGCGCGACGGTCGCTCTGGTGCGGCGGGCGCAGGATCGTCCTGAAACCATCGCCGTCACCCTGCCGGGCTTCGAAGACGCGCTGCGGCGACTGGAATATCGCCGGGACATCTTCCGCCAGCGGCTGAGGCAGGAATTGAACGCGCGTACCATGCTGGTCGAGGCATTGACGCGTCGGGCGCTCGTCCAGATGGCGCTGGCCGCCACCTTCATGCTGATATTGGTGAGCGGGCTGTTCCTGTGGCTGCGTCGCCGGATCATCAGGCCGTTGATGGCGATCGTCTCGGCGGTGCGCGCGATGAGCGCGGGGCGCGCGCTGCCGCCCCTGTCATCGATCCGGCGGGCCGACGAGCTGGGCGAACTGGCGCGCGGGCTGCAGGCGCTATCCGCCGCCGCCGAGGAGCGCGAACGTATCCAGCGGCAGGTCGAATATCTGGCGCATCATGACAGCCTGACCGGGCTCGCCAATCGCGTCGTTTTCGGCAAGCGGCTGACCGAGGCGTTGCGGACGGGAAGGCGCATCGCGCTGCTCGCCATCGATCTGGACGGGTTCAAGGGGGTGAACGACACGCTGGGCCATGCGCAGGGCGACGTCATGCTCCGACGCGCGGGGGCGGTCCTGACCGAGGCCGCGCGTGAGGGCGACGTCGTCGCGCGGATCGGCGGCGACGAATTTGCCATCGTCCATCATCTCCGACCCGATGAGCGGGACGCCTCGGCACTGGTCGAGCGGATCTATGCCGTCATCGACGCCGATCCGGGCAGCCCGGCCATCCGCCTGAGCATCGGTATCGCCCTGTCCCAGCGTCATGGGCAGGAGGGTGACGAACTCCATGCCTGTGCCGACATCGCGCTCTACCGGGCCAAGGCCGATGGCCGCCACCGCGCCAGCCATTACGACGCCGGGATGGACGAGGAACGCCGCCAGAGGAACTGGCTGGCGCATGAATTGCGCGATGCGGGCCTGCGCGGCGATATCCGGCTGGCGTTCCAGCCGATCGCCGATTGCGCCACCCGCACTGTCATCGGGCAGGAGGCGCTGGCGCGCTGGACGCACCCGGTGCTGGGGCCGATCAGCCCCGATGTCTTCATCGCCATCGCCGAGGAAAACGGCCTGATCGTCGAGATCGGCCAGCGGCTGTTCCTGCAGGCCCTGGCCATCTTGCGCCAATGGCCCGCGCACTGGATGATGGCGGTCAACCTGTCCCCGGTGCAGTTGCGCGATCCGGAACTCGCCACGCGGATGCTCGCCACGGTCGTCGGGCAGGGCGTCGACCCGCATCGGATCGAGGTGGAGGTGACCGAGGGCGTCCTGATCGACCACCGCGAAACCGCGACCGCCAATCTCAGCATGCTCAGGAGTGCGGGCATGCGGATCGTCATGGACGATTTCGGTACCGGCTATTCCTCGCTCAGCAGCCTTCAGCAATTCCCCTTCGACAAGATCAAGATCGACCGCAGCTTCATCCGCGCGATGGGCGAGCATGGCCCGGCGCTGTCGATCGTCCGCGCCTCGATCGGACTGGGGCGAAGCCTGAACATCCCGATCGTCGCCGAAGGGGTGGAGACGGAGGCGCAACATGCGATGTTGTGCCAGTTGGGATGCGATCAGATTCAGGGATATCTGATCGGCCGCCCCATGGCTTTCCGATCCGAAGCGGCGTGATGACTCCAGGCGAGTTGCTGGGTCAGTAGCCGTATCACGTCATGCCCGGCATAGGGTTTGGGGACGAAGCGCACGCCTTCGGGCAGATCGTCGGGCAGGTAGCTCTGCTCGCCCGATGTGACGAGGACGGCGACATGCGGATGCGTCCGGTGGATCCGCGCCGCCAGCGCCGCTCCGTCGAGGGAACCCGGCATCGCCACATCGGTGAAGACCGCCTGTATCTCCGGATGCCGTTGCAGCGCGATCAACGCCTCGTCGGCGCTGGCCGCCTGGATCACGACATAGCCCGCATCCTCCAGCGCGAATTGCACATGGAGCAAGAGCAGCGGCTGGTCCTCGACGATCAGGATGGTGGGGGCGGCGGGCATCATAAGTGGGGTATAAATCTCCGCCGGGATGCCCGTTCCAGAACTTAATTTGAGATAATGCTTGGCGGCGGGGTCAAGCGCCGCTTTCGTCGAGTCGCCCAATCTGTTCCTTGGTTAGCGTCAGGGTCATGGCGGGCATCAGTTCGGACAATTGTTCGACACCGGTCGCACTGGCGATCGGTGCCGTCACACCGTCCTGCGCCATCAGCCAGGCCAGGGCCACCTGCGCCTGCGTCGCGCCGGTTTCCTCCGCCACCTGGTCCAGCGCGGCGAGGACCTCCGCGCCCTTGCCACGCAGCAACTCGCCCATCCGGCCGCCGCGCACGCTTTGCGACAAATCGGCCTCGTTGCGATATTTGCCGGTCAGGAAGCCGGCGGCGAGACCATAATAGGGTACGACGCCGATATTCTCGGTGATGCAGTAATCCTGAAGCTCGCCTTCGAACTTGTGACGGCTGACCAGATTATATTCGGGTTGCAGGACGTGGAAGCGCGGCAGTCCGGCGTCGCGCGCGGCCTCGTTGGCGGATTTCAGCCGTGCGGCATGGAAGTTGGACGCACCGATGACGCGGATCTTGCCCGCCTCGACCAGCTTGGCGAAGGCTTCCATCACCGCCTCCTGCGGCTGATCCTCGTCATCCTGATGCGCGAAATACAGGTCGATCCGGTCGGTCCCCAGCCGCCGGAGCGACGCCTCCGCCGCCGCCGCGATCCGGGCGGGGGCCAGCTTCTCGCCGCCTTCGCCGGGCAGCATCCCGACCTTGGTGGCGATCAGCACCTGCTCGCGCTTGCCGCTGGTCTTCAGCCATTCGCCGATCATCGTCTCGGACTCGCCGCCCTGATGGCCGTCCACCCAGGCGGAATAAACGTCCGCCGTGTCGATCATCGTGCCGCCCTGGTCGACGAACGCATCGAGCACCGCGAAGCTGGCCGCCCGGTCGGCGGTCCAGCCGAACACATTGCCGCCCAGCACCAGCGGCGCGATCATCAGGTCGGTCGAGCCCAGGCGGCGAAGCGGCGTGTCGGTCATGGACGATCAGCTTTCGTTGTCGGTGGGATTTTCCGCCTCAACGTTCGAAGGGGCCATCGCGTTCAGATCGACCGCATTGGCGTCGAGCATCGCGGCGGCCTCGTTCAATTGGCGGTTCTCTTCGGCGCTCAGGCCGGTGGGCTGGTCGCCGGACGAACAGGCGGCGAGCGACAGCAGCGCGGCGGTCAGGAGGATACGGTTCATGCCGTCATCATGGCGCAGCCGGGGGTCGATGGGGAAGGGGCTTGCGAAACCCGAACGGAACCCTTCGCAGGCCGACGCGCGTTGTCGCGGCCTGCTTATCCGTATCCGAGAGGTGACGTCATGCTCGCATCGTTCAAAATGGGTCTGGTCGGCGGACAGCGCGCGATGACGCCGCTGGCCGCCGTGTCGATCGCGGCGGCGCGGGGGCAATTGCCGCTGGGCAAGGGCGTGCTGCGCTGGTTGGGCAACCCCGTCGTCGCGGCGGGTACGCTCGCGCTCGCGATCGGCGAGATGGCGGGCGACAAGCAGAAGACCGCGCCCGACCGAATCGTGCCCATCGGGCTGGTCGCGCGCTTCACGACCTCCGCCATCGCGGGAGCGGCGCTGGCCGACCCGAAGCGTCGTTGGCTGGGCGCGGCGATCGGCGGGGTGACGGCGGTGGTCGCCTCCTATCCCGGCTGGCGCGGCCGGATGGCGGCGCTGGGCCGTTACGGTCAGACCAAGACGGGCTTTGCCGAGGATGCCGCCGTACTGGCAGGCGCGGTGGGGATCGTTCACGGCCGGAGCGTCAAGGCGGCGTGACCCATGGCACGACCGCCGAAGCCGCGAGGCTCCGGCGGTCGGCAGGCCGGTTCAGAGGAAAGGATTCCGATGCGGCGCGGGCGTCTTGCCGTTCATCATGCGGAACAGCGTCCACTCCTCGACGATCTTATTGCCGGGCAGATAGCATAGCCCGACCGTCGCGCCGTCCGGCAGCTTGGCCATCACCGAACGGCCGCCCATCTTGCCACAAAAGGCGGATGCGGGGTTGGGCATGGCCTGCGCGACGCCCGGCAGGGCCAGCGCGGCGCAAGCGACGATCGCGTACAGGGACTTCATGAGAAACACCTCCTTGGTTGATCCTCTGCAATCCTTATCATCGCGAAATGAATGCCCGATGACGGCCGACTCAAGCGGGATGACAGGAGGGCGTCCCAAGTCGAGCCCTTCCCCTTCAGGGGGGGCATTGCGAAAATTCACCTTCCATCCTCTCACGCACCACCCCGGCGAAGGCCGGGGTCCAGTTCCATCGCGATGGGAGTGACTTGCTGACGCCTCCCCAACTGGATCCGGCCTTTGCCGCGATGGTCTGGCGGGTTTTCGACGATCCCCTTCAGGGGAGGGGTGATGCAACGAGCTTTGCTCCCGACCTAAAGCGATAGTAACGTCCACTTCTCATCGGCCTGGGCATTGGCCAATACCGCCTCGACAAAGGCCATGGTGCGCAGGCCCGATTCCAGGCCGGGGAACCAGGTCGCCTCGCCCAATGCGCCGCCCTCCGCTGGGCCGCCATCGCGCAAGTTTCCCGCGACCGCGCGGTAGAGGTTGCCGAACGCCTCGATATAGCCCTCCGGATGGCCCGAGGGGGTGCGCAGTCGTGGCAGGGTGGTGCCGGACAGGCCGGGGCCGCCCGCCCGCACGATCTCCGCAGGACGGTCGAGCCAGCGCAGGGTGAGCGTGTTGGGCTCCATCTGCGACCATTCCAGTCCGCCCTTCTCGCCGTGAATGCGCAGGCGCAGGCCGTTCTCCTCGCCCGCCGCGACCTGCGTCGCGCGCAGCGTTCCGCGCGCGCCCTCGGCAAAGCGGAGCAGGACGTTGACATCGTCGTCCAGCATTCGCCCCGGAACATGGGTGGTCACGTCCGCCGACAAGGCCTCGACCGTCAGGCCGGAGACATGCTCGGCAAGCTGGAAGGCGTGGGTGCCGATATCGCCCAACGCGCCGCCCAGCCCCGCGCGGGCGGGATCGGTGCGCCATTCGGCCTGCTTGTTGCCCTCGCGGTCGAGCGGGTTGCTGAGCCAGCCCTGGACATATTCGACATGGACCAGCCGGATCGCGCCGAAATCACCGCGGGCCACCCGCGCCCGCGCCTCCTCGACCATCGGATAGCCGCTATAAGTGAAGGCGAGGGCATAGAGTTGGCCGGATGCGCGTGCGGCATCCGCAATGGCCTTGGCCTCGGCGAGGTTCATCGCCATCGGCTTTTCGCTGAACACCGGAAAGCCCGCGTTCAGCGCGGCGATCGCCATCGGCGCGTGGAGGTGATTGGGGGTGACGATCGCCACCGCGTCGATCCGCTCCCCCTCGGGTCGGGCGCGTTCGTCGGCGAGCAGCGCCTCGATCGAGGCGTGGACCCGGTCGGGGGAGAGGCCGAGCGATTCCCCGCTGCGTCGGTTGCGCTCCGCATCGCTGCTGAACGTCCCCGCGATCAGTTGCCAGTCGCCGTCCAGCGCCGCCGCCATCCGGTGCACGCCGCCGATAAACGCGCCTTCGCCACCGCCCGCCATCGCCAGTTTCAGCTTGCGTCCCGCCATCATCCACTCCTCTCGTCCGTCGCTCGACCGGCGACATTCCCTGCTTGCGCCGAAGCGGTTTACCGGTAAACTCGCCCGTGAACCAGCGAGTCTGGGAAAGAAAATGACAGGAGAGAGAGAATGAGGCAGCTATTTTGGCTGGCCACATTGCCGGGTGCCGTGGCGCTGGTCGTAGCCGCGAATGCGCCATCGACGGCCCAGTCCGCCCCTGCCGCCGGGGCGCAGGCCTTCGCCGCCTGTCGCGCCTGCCATACGCTCAACAAGGGTGGCCGCAACGGCGTCGGCCCCAATCTGAACGGCGTGTTCGGTCGGCAGGCCGGGACGGTTCCGGGCTTCAACTATTCGCCCGCGATGAAGGCGTCCGGGTTGAAATGGGATGACAAGACGCTGGGCGAGTTCATCGCCGCGCCGATGAAGAAGGTGCCGGGCACGCGGATGCCGATCGGCGTCGCCGACCCCGCCAAGCGCGCCGCGCTGATCGCCTATCTCAAGGCCGAGACCGCCAAATGAGCGCGGGCGCGATGCGCGGACCGGGCATTTTCCTGGCCCAGTTCATGGGCGACGCCGCGCCGTTCGACACGCTGGATTTGGCGGCGCGCTGGATGGCGGAGGCGGGCTATGAGGGCGTGCAGATCCCGACCTGGGACGCGCGCTGCATCGACCTGAAACTCGCCGCCGAGAGCCAGGATTATTGCGACGATCTGGCCGGGCGTTGCGCCGATGCCGGGGTGGCGATCACCGAATTGTCGACCCATTTGCAGGGTCAGTTGGTCGCGGTCCATCCGGCCTATGACGCGGCGTTCGACGGCTTTGCGCCCGAAGCGGTGCGAGGCAAGCCCGCCGAGCGGCAGGCCTGGGCGGTCGAGCAGTTGCGCTACGCCGCCAAGGCGAGTCGACGGCTGGGCTTGAGCGCCCACGCGACCTTCTCCGGCGCGCTCCTCTGGCCCTTCGTCTATCCCTGGCCGCAGCGGCCCGCCGGACTGGTCGCGGAAGGCTTTGCCGAACTGGGCAAGCGCTGGCGCCCGATCCTCGATGCGTTCGAGGAAGAGGGCGTCGACCTCTGCTACGAGTTGCATCCCGGCGAGGACCTGCACGACGGCACGACCTTCGAGCGGTTCCTGGACTCGGTCGGCGGCCATGCGCGGGCCAATATCCTCTACGACCCCAGCCATTTCGTGCTGCAGGCGATGGATTATCTGCAGTTCATCGACTTTTACCACGACCGCATCCGCATGTTCCACGTCAAGGATGCCGAGTTCAATCCGACCGGCCGCGCGGGCGTCTATGGCAGCTATGGCGATTGGGTCGACCGGCCCGGGCGCTTCCGTTCGCTGGGCGACGGGCAGGTGGATTTCGGCGGCATCTTCTCCAAGATGACCCAATATGGCTATGCCGGTTGGGCGGTGCTGGAATGGGAATGCTGCCTGAAGCACCCGGAGGACGGCGCGCGGGAGGGGGCGCCCTTCATCGCCGCGCACATGATCCGCCGGGCGGAACGCGCCTTTGACGACTTCGCCGGTGGGGGCGATCCGGCCGCCAACAGGCGCTGGCTGGGACTTTAAGATGGCATAGGCTTGACCATCCGCCCCGGAGGGTAAAGCCTGACAAAAAATACAAACGGGAGAGGGGCATGGAAGCGATACCGGGCAATCGGTCGCGGCTGTTCTGGCTGAGCGTGCTGGCGCTGTTTACGGCGGCGGCAAGCGCGGCCTTGCGTGCGGCGGTGGCGAGCAGCCTGAAGGTGGAGTGGATCGATCCCATCGCGCCGGTCGAAGCGGGCGAGTTGATCGGATCGGCGCTGGGTTCGGCCTTTCTGGGCTTTGCCGCGACCTTGTTCGTGGCGAGCGCGCTGCTCGACCGGATCGGTGCGCGGCGGATGCTGATCGGCTGCGGCCTGTGTTTCCTGATCGGAACGGCGGCAATCATCGGGGCAGGCCAGGTCGCCACCGGCATGGCGGTCTATCACATCGTCTGGGGCGGGATGCTCCTGAGCGGGATCGGCTGGGGGCTGGCGGAGGCGTCGATCAACCCGCTGACCGCGCGGCTTTACCCGGAAGAGACGACTCACCGGCTGAACGTCCTCCATGCCTGGTATCCCGGCGGGCTGATCGTCGGCGGGCTGGCGGGCGTGCTGCTGGCCGAACTCCTGTCATGGCAGGCGATCATGGCGCTGGTGCTGATCCCGGCGCTGGGCGTGCTGGTGATGGCGGCGACCACGCATTTCCCGCCGGTCCCGCGCGAAGTCCGTGACGTCGGTTTCGGCGGCATGATCGCGGAGGTGTTCAAGCGCCCCAGCTTCTTCGTATGGTTCGGCGCGATGTTCCTGACCGCCGCGTCCGAACTGGCACCCGGCCAGTGGCTCGACGTGGCGCTCAGCAGCCGGGTGGGCATGCGCGGCATTCTCCTCCTCGTCTATGTCAGCGCGCTGATGTTCGTGTTCCGCCACTTTGCCGGGCGGATCGCGGGGCGGCTGTCCAATCCGGGGCTGCTCTGGGTGTCGAGCCTGATGGCGGGGATCGGCCTGTTCCTGCTGTCGCGGGCACAGTCGCCGGTGGCGGCGATCCTGGCTTCGACCGTCTGGGGGCTGGGCGTCTGCGCGATGTGGCCGACCATGCTCGCCTCGGTCGCCGAGCGTTATCCGCGCGGCGGGGCCTGGGCGCTGGGACTGGTCGGATCGGCGGGGGCGCTCGCCAGCTTCTTCGTGCTGCCCCGGCTGGGCGCGATGTTCGACGCCGCCAAGGTCGAACTGGCCGGTGGACCGGAGGCGTTCAAGCGGCTGACCGGTGAGGCGCTGCGTCAGGTCGAGGATGCGGCGGCGTCGCAGTCCTTCGCCCGGCTGGCGCTGGTGCCGGTGATCCTGTTGTTCGTCTTCGGCGGTATCTGGCTGGCCGAGCGCCGCCGTCCCCGTCCCCAAGTCGCGGAGACTGTCGCATGAACTGGTCGCGTCGCACCGTCATTGGCGGGCTCGCCGCCGCCGCACCCGTCGCGGCCTTGACGGGGCAGAAGGCGGGCAAATCGTCCAACGCCGCGCGCTTTGCCCTGGGCTTCGCGCCGCATCTGGGCAGCTTCGCCAGCCGGGGGGAGAGTTCGGTCGAACAGATCGCCTATGCCGCCGATCAAGGTTTCTGGGCGTGGGAGGACAATGAATATCGCCTCCGCCCCGTCGCGGAGCAGGAGGCGATCGCCAAGGCCTTGCGCGACCGGAAGATGACGATGGGGGTGTTCGTCGCGTCGATGCCCAAATGGTCGGAATCGCGCCCGCTGCTCGGCGGCGATGACGATGCCGAGCGGCAGGCTTTCCTCGCCGATATCCGCAGCGCGGTCGATGTCGCCAAGCGGGTCGGGGCCAGGCATATGACCGTCGTCACCGGCTTCATGGACAAGAAGCTGCACCCCGCGATCCAGCAGGGGCGGATCATCGACGTGATGCGCCGCGCGGGCGATATCGTCGCACCGCACGGGATGACGCTGGTGATGGAGCCGCTCAACACGCGGACCAACCATCCCGGCGTGTTCATGCAGTCGATCGCGGAAGGCTATGCGGTGGCGCGCGGGGCGAACAGTCCGGGCGTGAAGGTGCTGGCCGACCTCTATCACGAGCAGATCCAGTCGGGGAATCTGATCCCGACGATGACGCTGTGCTGGGACGAGATCGGCTATATCCAGTTCGGCGACAATCCGGGCCGCAACGAGCCGGGCAGCGGCGAGGTCAACTATGCCAATGTCTGCCGCTTCCTGAAGGAGCGCGGCTATGCCGGGGTGATCGGCATGGAGCATGGCAATTCGGTCAAGGGCCGGGCGGGCGAAGAAAAGCTGATCGCGGCATACCGCGCGATCGATCCGACAGCATGAGGAGGGGAGCGATGCGGGCATTTCCATTGATCGCGTTGGTCATGGCGAGTGGTGCCACGGCGCAGGACAAGCCGGGCCTGGGGTTCCGCGACACGCCGATGCTGCCCGGCGGCCAATGGCATGTTCATGACCCAGACCGGCCCGCACCCAGGGTGGTGACTCCGTCCGCGCAACCCGGCGGTGCGCCGTCCGACGCGGTGGTGCTGTTCGACGGACGCTCGATGGATGCCTGGACGCCCAGCGGCAAGCCATGGCTGCTCCAGAACGGGGTGATGACCGTGCCGCCGCGCGACGGCAAGGGCGAGAGCCTGTTGGTCAGCAAGCAGAGCTTCGGCGATGTCCAGATGCATCTCGAATTCCGCTCGCCCAACCCGCCGCGGAAGAGTTCGCAGGATCGCGGTAATAGCGGCATCTGGTTCATGCAGCGCTATGAGGTGCAGATCCTCGACGGCTATGACAACCCGACCTATGCCGATGGGCAGGTGGGGGCGGTCTATGCCTGGAAGCCGCCGCTGGTGAATGCGGCGCGAAAGCCCGGCGAGTGGCAGAGCTATGACATCATCTTCGAGCGGCCCCGCTTCGCCGCCGATGGCAAGCTGCTTCGCCCCGCCTATGTCACCGCTCTGCTGAACGGTGTGGTGGTGCAGAACCACCAGGCGATGCTCGGCACCACCATCTGGCGGCAGGTGGAGAAATACCAGGCGCATGGCGATGCCGCGCCGATCCAGCTTCAGGATCACGACTCGCCCGTTTCGTTCCGCAATATCTGGGTCCGCCCGCTGCCGCCCGAGGCGATCGCGCAGGACCTGCCGGAGGATGCCCGATGATCGCCCACCCCCATATCGACCGCAGACACGCCCTGGCGGGGATCACCGCCATGTTCGGCTCCGCGCTGTTCGCCCCCATCGCCCGTGCGGCGGGTGCGGTCGAGCAGACGCGAGGGAGCATCCCCGTCATCTCCGACGGCCCGCCCAGCGTCGCCGTCTTCACCCCGACCCAGCGCGCGACGATGGTCGCCCTGTCGGAGCGGGTGGTCCCGACCACCGACACGCCCGGCGCGATCGCGGCCAAGGTGCCCGAGTTCATCGAGAAAATGCTCGCCGACTGGTCGCTGCCCGAAGACCGGGTGCCGATCATCGCCGGGTTGAACGCGATCGAGGCGCGAAGCCAGAGCGTCAACCGCACCCCCGCCGCCAAGGCGACGGCCGCGCAACAGGACACGCTGCTGACCGAGGCTATGGAGGGCGTCCTGCCCGAAGGCCGCGCCTTTTTCGAGCCGTTCCGGCAACTCGTCATCACCGGCTATTACACGTCGGAAATCGGCATCACGCAGGAGCGCGAATATCTGCCCGTGCCCGGCGAATATAATGGTGCCTTCCCCTATTCTCAGGTCAACAAGGTGTATTCGGCATGATCGATCGGCGTTCGCTCATGGGAGCTGGTCTTGGCCTTGGCGCGGCGGCGCTGGTGCCGGGGAGCGCACAGGCCGCGCAACTCGGGGCCATCGGGTTGCAGCTCTATACGATCCGCGAACTCTTCTCGGCCGATCCGGTCAAGACTTTGGAGGCGGTGGCAAAGATCGGCTATCGCGAGATCGAATATGGCGGTGGCGGCTATGACGCGATGGACCATGCCATGCTTCGTCGCACGCAGGACCGGCTGGGGCTGAAAGCGCCATCGGTTCACATCGGTTACGACGCGCTGCTTGGCGATTTCGACAAATGCGTGACGATGGCCAAGACGCTGGGCGCGGATACGGTCGTGCTGCCCTATATGACCGACGAGCATCGGACGGAGGCGGGCTTGAACGCCGCGCTGCCCAACTTCAACCGTTTCGCCGAAGGGTTGAAGAAGGCCGGACTCGCTTTCGCCTATCACAATCACGATTTCGAGTTCACCAAGAAGCCGGGCGGCGTCAGCCTGTACGAGCGGATGTTGAAGGCGACCGATCCGGCGCTCGTGAAGCTGGAGATCGACCTCTATTGGGCGATCCATGCGGGCGAGGATGCGGCGGCGCTGATCCGGCGGCATGCGGGTCGCATCTATGCCTATCACGTCAAGGATGCGCGCGCCGATGGCAGAATGACGGCGGTGGGCGCGGGCAGGATCGACTTCGCCGCGCTCTTCAAGCTGAACAGGCTGGCGGGCGTGAAGCATTTCTATGTCGAGAATGATCAGGCCCCCGCGCCCTATCTGCCCGACATCACGACCAGCTACCGGACGCTGCGCGCTTTGCGTTTCTGACACGATAAGAACGATATAAGGGAGGATGGCCATGGCGGCGACGAACCGTTTCGATGCGATCGTGATCGGGTCGGGGATCAGCGGCGGTTTCGCCGCCAAGGAACTGACCGAAAAGGGCCTGCGCGTCCTGATGCTCGACCGGGGCGTCATGGTCGAGCATGGCGAGGGCTATCCCTATGACGGCAAGCCCGCCTTCGAGGTGCCCGCGCGCAACATCATGCCCAAGCCTTTGGTGGAGAGCGACTATTTCATCGCGAAATATGGCTATGTCGCGCCCAGCAACCAGAAATTCTACAATGACGACCGGCTGAACCCCTATGCCTATGACGAGGGGAGCAAATTCTACTGGATCCGGCCCGGCGCGGTGGGCGGCAAGTCGCTGATCTGGGGCCGCTGGTCCTTCCGCTGGAGCCCGGACGATTTCGAGGCGAACAAGCGCGAGGGCGTCGCCGCCGACTGGCCGATCCGCTACGACGATGTCGCGCCCTGGTACTCGTACGTCGAGAAATATATCGGCGTGTCGGGCTCGCGCGAGAATCTGCCCTATCTGCCCGATAGCGAGTTCCAGCCGCCGATCCCGATGAACGTCGCGGAAAAGTGGCTGAAAGAACGGCTGGAGGGCCAGTTTCCGGGCCGCAAGCTGATCCATACCCGCCTGTCCAACATGACGGAGGACAAGCCCGACCAGAATCGCACCAAATGCCAGTTCCGCAACCAGTGCGGCAATGGCTGTTCCTTCGGGGCCTATTTCTCGACCCAGGCGGTGACGCTGCCCGCCGCGCGCGCGACCGGGCGGCTGACGCTCCAGTCGGATGCGGTGGTGACGGGGATCGATTACGATCCTGCCAAGAAGAAGGTCACCGGCGTCCGCTATATCGACGCCAGGACGGGGCAGGCACAGACGGTGGCGGCGAACCTGGTCTTCGTCTGTGCCTCGGCCATGGCGTCGGTGCAGATCCTGATGAACTCGCGCGCGCCGGGCTCGGAGCGGAGCCATTTCGACTCGAGCGGAACATTGGGTCGTTACGTCATGGACCATATCTTCCGCGTCGGCGTGTCCGGCGAGATTCCGGGCATGGACGACCTGATCGAATATGGCCGCCGTCCGGGCGGGGTCTATGTGCCGCGCTTTCGCAATCTGAAGGGCGACGAAGGGCTGGGGTTCAAGCGCGGCTATGGCTATCAGGGGTCTGCCTATCGCAACGCCGCCAAGCCGGTCGGCTTCGGCGCGGAGATGAAGCACGGGATGCGCCGCTATGGCCCATGGCAGTTCAGCATGGGCGCGTTCGGCGAGTGCCTGCCCTATGAAGACAATCGCATCTCACTCCACAGCAGCAAGGCCGATCGTTTCGGGGTGCCGTTGCTGAAGTTCGACGTCACCTTCCGCGACAATGAGCTGAAGATGATGGCCGATGCCCGGCGCGAGGGCGAGGCGATGCTGCGCGCGGCGGGGCTGAAGAACGTGACCAGCGGCGAGCAGGAGCATGTGCCCGGCGACGCGATCCATGAAATGGGCGGCGCGCGCATGGGCGCGGACCCGCGCCAGTCGGTGCTCAACAAATGGAGCCAGGCGCATGACGCCTCCAACCTTTATGTCACCGATGGCGCACAGATGGCGTCGGTGTCGTGCGTCAACCCGTCGCTGACCTTCATGGCGCTGACCGCGCGTGCGGCGGACCATGCGGTGAAGGGGTTGAAGGCGGGGGCGGTCTGACGCGCGGTTCGGCGGGTGGTGGCGGGTGATGGAAAAGCCCGCTACCGCATCCCCCGCCATGACCATCCGCAAGCCCGAAGGCGTCACCATCCGCGCGGTCGCCGAGCGTGCGGGTGTGTCGGCGATGACCGTGTCCAACGTCATCAACGGCACGGGCAAGGTCGGTCCCGTGACCCGCGCGACGGTGCTCGCGGCGATCGAGGAACTGGGATACCGGCCCAATATCGCCGCGCGGCGACTGGCCAAGGCGCGGGCGACGACGCTGGGGCTGGTCTATAGCGACCGGCGGACGCCGTTCATCGACTCGGTGTTGCTCGGCGCATTGCGGGCGACCAATGCGCGGGGCCTGCAATTCATCGCCCAGGCTGAGGAAGGGCTGACCCGCGAGGCGGCGGAAGCGGCGGTGCGCGCGCTGGTGCAGAGTGGCGCGGCGGCGGTGCTCCTCGTCCCGCCCTTTGCCGAATTGCTCAGCGGGTCGGGGCTGTTCGAAAAACTGGGCGTCGCGGCGGCGGCGATCGCGACGGGGCGGGGGCTGCCCGACATCTCGACCGTGCGGGTCGACAACCGCGCGGCGATGGCGGCGATGACAGCGCATGTCGTGGACCGGGGGCATCGCCGCATCGGCTTTCTGGCGGGGCCGACCAGCTTTTCCGTCGCGGACGAGCGGCTGGCCGGGTTTCGCGACGGCATGGCGGCGAATGGATTGCCGGTCGATCCCGCGCTGGTCATTCGGGGCGGTTTCGACCCGGCTTCGGGCGCGGAGGCTGGGCGTGCCCTGTTGTCGCTCCCCGACCGGCCGACCGCGATTCTGTGCAGCAGCGACGACATGGCCGCCGGATTGATCGGCGAGGCGCATCGTATGGGGCTGCGACTGCCGCAGGATCTGGCGGTGACGGGGTTCGACGATACCGCAATCGCGGCGCGACTCTGGCCACCGCTGACGGTCATCCGCCAGCCGGTCGGCGACATGGCGTTTCGCGCGGTCGAGCAGGTGCTGGCATCGCTGCGGTCGCGGCAAGTGGAGGACCGCGTGGTGGAATTTGAGCTGGTCACGCGGGAGTCGGTGGCGCGGGGGTAGTTTTGCGAATCCCGTGGCCTTCGACTTCGCTCAGGCTGAACGGAGGTTGGGATTGGGGTTCACGCCATCCAGCCCGTTCGCACTGAGCGAATTCGATGCGCACGTGCCAGCATCGCCACAAACCCCCGCCTTTGCATCACCCCATCCGCCCATATTCCGCGACCAGCGCCACCTGGTCTGCATCGCCCAACACCACGCCGACCCGCTGGTGCAGGCCGATCGCCTCCACGTCCATGATCCGGATCGCGCCATCGATCGACGCACCGCCCGCCTGTTCGATCAGGAAGCTCATCGGATTGGCTTCGTATAGCAGGCGCAGCTTGGCCTTGCCCGGCTGGCGGTGGTCGCCGGGGTAGAGGAACACGCCGCCGCGCTTCAGGATACGGTGGATGTCCGCCACCATCGACGCGGTCCAGCGCATATTATAATCCTCGCCGCACGGACCCTCAGCCCCCAGAATCCGCTCTTCGATATAGCGCGCGATGCCCGGCGACCATTGGCGGCGGCGGGCCATGTTGATCGCGAATTCGCGCGTTCCCGCCGGAATCCGCATCGGCCCGTCGGTCAGTCGCCACGATCCCAGTTCACGGTCGAGGGTGAATTCATACACGCCTTCGCCGACCGTCAGCACCAGCAGGGTCTGCGGCCCATAGATCGCATAGCCCGCCGCGACTTGCGCCCGACCGGGCTGGAGGAAGTCCGCCTCGGTCACCTCGCGGCCCGCGCAATCCTCCGGCGCGCGAAGCACCGAGAAGATCGTGCCGACCGACAGGTCGACATCGACATTGCTCGACCCGTCGATGGGATCGAACAGCAGCAGATATTCGCCCCTGGGATAGCGGTTGGGGATGCGATGGATCGTCTCCATCTCTTCCGACGCCATCGCGGCCAGGTGACCACCCCATTCATTGGCGTCGAGCAGCAGGTCGTTGGCGATCACGTCCAGCTTCTTCTGGACCTCGCCCTGCACATTCTCGCTGCCCAGACTGCCCAGCACATCGCCCAGCGCGCCCTTGGAAATCGCCTGGTTCACCGCCTTGCACGCCCGCGCGACCGTCTCGATCAGCAGGCGGAGTTCGGGCGGGCAGGTTTCCGGCGATCGGCGTTGCTGCTCGATCAGGAAACGCGTCAAGGTCGTCTGGCGCGGGGTGATCATCGTCATATCGCTCCGGAGGGTGGCGGGGCCGAGCCAGGATGGCGGCGCGGACCATGCCCCGGCCCCCGACCCCGCGCAACCGCCCGTTAAGGCAAGCGGGTGCTTTATGGCGGCGTAGCTTTTCTGTTATATCCCATTGTCCAAGTGGGATATGATGAGGGTCGGAGGATCGTGATGACGACCAGCAAGCTGACCGCCGCCGCCCGCCACGGGGAAGATGCCGCCACCGGGATCGACGGCATCGTCTCCGCGCTGCGCCTGGCCCGCCATGGCTGGCGTCAGCGGCAGGATGCGGGACGCGATGTCGAGCGTTTCCCCTCGCGCGCCGGGGTGGAGGATGTCGTCGCGCTGGTCGCCGCCGCGCTCTATCCGCGCCGTCTGGGCCATTTCCGGGGAACGCCCGTCGAGGAGGACCGCTTCGTCACCGCCAAGCTGCTCGCCGCGCTGACCGCGCTGGAGCGGGAGGTTGGCGCCGAACTCGCTTATTGGCAGAAGGATGCCGATGCGGCCTTCCCGCCCGAACAGGCGGCGCTGATCGCCCGGCTGTTCGGCGCGACCCTGCCGCATGTGCGCGAGATGATCGACAGCGATGTCGAGGCGGCGTTCCTGGCCGATCCGGCGGCGCGCAGCGTCGATGAGATATTGCTCTGCTATCCGGGGGCCGTCGCCAGCCTGCATCACCGGATCGCGCATGAGCTGAACGGGCTGGGGGCGCCGATCGTCGCGCGGATGATCTCCGAACTCGCCAATGAGCGGACCGGGATCGACATCCATCCGGCCGCGACCATCGGGCGGCATTTCTTCATCGACCATGGCACCGGCGTCGTCATCGGCGAGACCGCGATCGTCGGGGAGCGGGTGCGCGTCTATCAGCATGTGACGCTGGGCGCGCGCTCCGCGCTGGGCACCGCGCCGCGTTCGCCGCGCGACCGCTTCGCCCGGCATCCGATCGTCGAGGACGACGTCATCATCTATGCTGGCGCGACGGTGCTCGGTCGGGTTACGATCGGCGCGCGCTCGGTGATCGGGGGCAATGTCTGGCTGCTGAGCGACGTCGCGCCGGACAGCGTCCTGGTCCAGCCCGAGGCGCGGGCCTTGCAGCGGGCGGAGGGGCGCGCGCTGCGACAGGAGCTGGAGGGTACGGCATGACGCGAACACGCAAGCCCATCGTCGGACTGATGTGCGGGAACGAGGTCGCCGGTCGCCCCATCCAGGCGGTGGCCACCCGCTTCATCGAGCCGGTGGTGCGGCTGTGCGGGGCGAGCGTGGTGATGGTCCCCGCCGTGCGCGAGGCGGTCGATCCGGCGGCGATGGCGGACATGCTCGACGGCCTGTTGCTGACCGGCGGGCGATCGCATGTCGAGCCCGCGCAATATGAGGATCGCGGCCACCTCGCCCGCCATCTTTGCGACCCGGAGCGGGACAGCGTCGCACTGTCGCTGGCCGGCCGGATGATCGAGCGCGGCAAGCCGGTCTATGGCATCTGCCGGGGAATGCAGGAGATCAACGTGTTGTTCGGCGGCACCTTGACCTGTCTGGGCGGCCTGCCGCGCCACCATCGCGGATCGTGGGACGAGGATTACGAGGCGCTGTTCGGCCATCATCACCCCGTCGATCTGGCGGCGGGTGGCGTGCTGGCGGGGCGCAGCGGGCATCGGCGGCTGGAGGTCAATTCGGTGCACCAGCAGGGCGTCGACCGGCTGGGCTATGGCTTGGTGGTCGAGGCGCGCGACAGCGAGGACGGGCTGATCGAGGCATTTCGCGCGCCCGGCTGCGGCGCGGATGTGCTGGCGGTGCAGTGGCATCCCGAATGGGACGGCGCGCAGTGCAGCGTCGCGCACAGCTTCTTCACCCTGCTAGGCGAATCCATGCAGGGCCGTGCCTGATCCTCACCTGAAAAATTGCACTATCATATTTGCAAGTGGAATCGCGTGGCGGCCATCGGTAAGGAGGGCGGAGCGAGGGAAGGGCGCGCGAGGCGACCCGTAGGAGAAGGAGCCCGATCGATGAAGCTGCTGCGTTATGGTGAACCGGGACGGGAACGCGCGGGACTTCTGGATGCCGATGGTCGCATCCGCGCGCTGCCCGAGGCACTGGGCGACCTGGCCGCTGAACGGCTGAGCCCCGCCGGTCTCGCCGAGATCGCCGCGCTCGATCCCGCTTCGCTGCCGCTGGTCGAGGGTGAACCGCGCCTGGGTTCGTGCGTGGCACGGCCGGGCAAGTTCATCTGCATCGGCCTCAACTATCGCCTTCATGCCGCCGAGAGCAATCTGCCGATCCCGACCGAGCCGGTGGTGTTCGGCAAATGGTCCAGCGCGGTCGTCGGCCCGAACGACGATGTGGAAATCCCGCGCGGCTCGGAAAAGACCGATTGGGAAGTCGAACTGGGCGTCGTGATCGGCACCCGGGCGCGCTATGTCGACCGGGCATCGGCGCTGGACCATGTCGCGGGCTATTGCGTCATCAACGATGTCAGCGAGCGCGCCTATCAGTTGGAGCGCGGCGGCACCTGGGACAAGGGCAAGGGCTGCGACACCTTCGGTCCGACCGGCCCGTGGCTGGTGACGGCGGACGAGGTCGCCGATCCGCAGGCGCTTCATCTTTGGCTGGAGGTCGACGGCCATCGCTATCAGGACGGCAACACCAGCGACATGATCTTCACGGTCGCGGAGATCGTTTCCTATCTCAGCCAGTTCTGCACGCTGGAGCCGGGCGACATCATCTCGACCGGCACGCCCAAGGGCGTCGGCATGGGCCAGAAGCCGCAAACCTATCTGCGCGCGGGCCAGACGGTGCGGCTCGGCATCGAGGGCTTGGGCGAACAGACTCAGCGCTTCGTCGCGGCGGCCTGACGCGACTGCATTTGTTTCCTCTCCCCGGTGCAGGGGAGAGGTCGGATCGGCATTCAAGCGGAATGCGTGAATGTCGACCGGTCACGACGAGCATCGGAAAGAGCCAAGCCCGCTTGACGGAACCAGCGGGTTGCGCGAACCCGCTGACCATGGCCGATACACCTCAAAAATCGGAGGCGAAGGACACGCTGCGCTTCTTCCTGAAGCTGGCGCTGTTCGTCTTCATCCTGCGCAGCTTCATCGTGACGTCGTTCGTCATCCCGTCGGAATCGATGCTGCCGCGTCTGCTGATCGGCGATTATCTGTTCGTGACCAAGTGGAATTACGGCTATTCGCGCTGGTCGCTGCCCTTCGGCCTGCCGCTGCTGCCCGGCCATATCCTGGCCCGTGCGCCCGCGCGCGGCGATGTGGTGGTGTTCCGCTCGCCGGGCCCGGACGATCATGACGTCATCAAGCGAGTGATCGGCCTGCCGGGCGATACGATCCAGGTGACGAACGGCCAGGTCATCCTGAACGGTCGCCCGATCCCCAAGCAGCGGATCGCCGATTTCGTCCTGCCGCTCACTCCCAATTTCGATGCCGACAAATGCGGTCCCTTCCTCGACACGGTCGCCGGGAAACCCGTTTGCCGATATCCCCGGTTCCGCGAGACACTGCCCAACGGCAAGAGCTATGAGGTGCTCGACCAGGGCAACCTGCCGGATCGTGACGACACGGTGGTCTACACGGTTCCGGCAGACAATGTCTTCCTGATGGGGGACAATCGCGACGATTCGGCGGACAGCCGTTTCGCGCCGCCCATGGGGATGGGCTATATCCCGATGAATCGGCTGGAGGGCCGCGCGGCGGTGACCTTCTTCTCGACCGACGGCACGGCGGAGTGGATCAAGCCCTGGACCTGGGTGACGGCGGCCCGCTGGAACCGGATCGGAGAAGGGTTTTGAGCGCGCTTGAACCCTGGCTGGCCGAGATATTCGGTCGCGCGCCCGCCGATGTCGCGCCATTCCAGCGCGCGCTGACCCATGGCAGCCAGGCGGCGGAGAATTACGAGCGGCTGGAATTCCTGGGCGACCGGGTGCTGGGCCTCATCATGGCCGAATGGCTGTGGGAGCAGTTCCCGAACGAGCCCGAGGGGCAATTGTCGCGGCGTTTGAATACGTTGGTGACGGGGGCGGTCTGTGCCGATGTCGCGCGCGACCTGGGCGTGCGCGATCATCTGCGGCTGGGCAAGCAGGCGCGCGATGATGGCGCGTCGGACAGCGACAATGTGCTGGGCGATGTGATGGAGGCGCTGATCGGCGCCTGGTATCGCGAGGCGGGGCTGGAGGCGGCGCGGGGCTTCGTCCGCAAGGCCTGGGGGGACCGCGTGCACTCGCAGGGCAAGGCGCCGCAGCATCCCAAGTCGGCGCTTCAGGAATGGGCCGCCGCGCATAACCGCAAGGCCCCGGAATATGTGGTGACGGACCGCTCGGGTCCGCATCATGCGCCGCGCTTCACCGTGACGGTGCGGATCAACCGGTCGGGCGAGGCGACGGCCACGGGGGCCAACAAGCAGGAGGCGGAAACCGCTGCGGCGAAGGCGTTGCTGGTGAAGTTGAAGGAATAAGGACAGGCTTCGACTTCACTCAGCCCGAACGGGGGGTGTACGGGAGGTCCGTTCCCAACCTCCGTTCAGCCTGAGCGAAGTCGAAGGCCACGCAACCCCGCTCGAACCGATCCCCGCGCCTCAGTGCTTGGCCGCCGCGTCCTTCTTCGCCTGAACCTTCGCCCGGTGATGCCCGATCGCGCAGCCCGCCGCCGCGCCCAGCACGGCATGGCCCTTGCCGACGAAATGCCCGCCGACTCCGCCGACCGCCGCGCCCTTCAGGCAGCCCTTGGCAGAGGCGGGGCCCGCGACGGTCAGCAGCGCGGCGGCCGACAAGGCGGTGAGAAGGGTCTTCATGGCGTCTCTCCTGACTCTCAAATCGAGGCCCGAAGAATGCGCGCGTCGCCGTGGCCGTTCCGTGATGGCCCCATTACATCGCGTCCATGCGGGCTTTCCCTTGCCGGGAAGGGGGCTTGGCCTGTACCGCTGCCAGCCATGACTGAACAACGTTGCGGCCTCGTCGCCGTCGTCGGCGCGCCCAATGCCGGCAAATCCACCCTCGTCAACGCGCTGGTCGGCCAGAAGGTCGCCATCGTCAGCCCCAAGGCGCAGACGACCCGTGCCAAGCTGCTGGGCGTCGCGATCGAGGGGGATGCGCAGATCCTGCTGGTCGATACCCCAGGCATCTTCGAGCCCAAGCGCCGTCTGGACCGCGCGATGGTCGCCGCCGCCTGGGAAGGGGCGGAGGGCGCCGACATCCTGGCGCTGGTGGTCGACGGCAAGGGCGGCATCGGCCCCAAGGTCACCGCCATCGCCGAGTCGATCGCGCACCGGCCCGAGCCCAAGCACCTGATCCTCAACAAGGTCGATATCGCCGACAAGGCGCGGTTGCTCGGCCATGCCGAAAAGCTGAACGCGGTGGTGCCGTTCGATGAAATCTGGTTCGTCTCCGCCCAGACCGGCGACGGACTGCCCGAACTCAAGGCGCATTTCGCGAGGCTGATGCCCGAGGGACCGTGGCATTATCCCGAGGATCAGGTGTCCGACGCCACCGAACGCGCGCTGGCGGCCGAGGTGACGCGCGAGCAGATCTATCTGCAACTCCACGCCGAACTGCCCTATGCCAGCGCGGTCGAGACCGAGGCGTATAAGGAGCGCGAGGACGGATCGGTCGAGATCCACCAGCAGATCCTGGTCGAACGCCCGACCCAGCGCGCGATCGTGCTGGGCAAGAACGGGGTGCGGATCAAGGAGATCGGGGCCAAGGCGCGCGAGGAACTATCGCGGATCCTGGGGCAAAAGGTGCATCTGTATCTGCACGTCAAGGTGAAGCCGGGTTGGGATGAAGACCGGTCGGTTTATCGCGATATCGGGTTGGATTGGGTGGATTGATTTCTTGGGGTGGGGGCTCGGTGAGACACTTTTGCCCTCCCCCATCCCCTCCCGCCTGCGGGAGGGGTGCGCTGCCTGGCGAATGTCGCGCATAAGCCAAAGACGTTTCGCTCGCTGAAGCGCTTACGGGAGCCGCTTGGCACGCCCCTCCCGCAGGCGGGAGGGGCGTGCTT
>NZ_JAXCMJ010000042.1:0-29958 GCF_038084995.1 Sphingomonas sp. 2378 | reverse complement strand
TCAACGCTTCCACCAGCGATCGCTGCTCGACCATCACCATGCCCTCCTGCCCGCACAGTGAATCACTCAACCATCCTCATTGCCAGCCGTTTCGCAGAGGAATCCTACAGGAAGCCTGCGTCCATTCGCAGATCCTGTGTGCGCCGGTCGATCCGAACCGCCGCTTCGCGGACTGGGTGCGATCGGATGTCAGCGAGATCGAGCAGGACGCACAGGTCGATGCGATCGCCGTATTCCGGCTCGTCATACGCCGTCTCGCCGGGGTGAATCCGGTCGGTCGCAGCATCGCTGCGGCCATCAGCGGCCACTTCGCCGAATGGCTGGGCGAAGCCGATTACGCCGCCACCCGGCTCCATGTCGCGGACCTGCTGTCCGCCGCCAACTGATCGAACCCGGCCGCATCGCGGCCTACCTCCAGGAAAAACTATGTCTCTCATTGATCTATCGATCGAGGAGCACGGCTTCGCGCCCGCGTCGATCGCGCTCGCTGTGCGCACCATCGGTGCCTGTCCCGCCGCCCGCCACCGACCGGACGCCCGCATCCTCTGCGGGGTCGGCATCCTCAACGTCACGCCGGATGATGGTGGCGGCCACCGGTTCTCCGCCGATGCTCGCTGCCTCGGAGAAGGCGACGCCGTCGGCGATCTTCTCGACTGGCTGGAGCAGCGCATCCCCGCGACCGGCGCTGCAATAAGCTGGGACAATTGGGGTCGCGTCCCCCACCGACTGCTGGCGCTCGCCGATCTGGCGCGCCATTCGCGCATCATCGCCATCGCCGGCGACACGGCCGGGCGGTGGCGCGACATGCCGCGCGGATAACGAATAGACCGCAGACATAGGACACTCTCCCATTCTACGGCCCCGTGGTGCGTTCGCACTCATATGCCTGGCGGGTGAACTCCCGCTATTTTGTTTCGCGAGTCTTCGCGCATTCTTTCGGACAATCCAAGCCGCGCGCATTTGCGTGTGGCATAGGACACATGGCGGACCCGTTAGACGGGCGGCGAAGCGTGCATCGCGGTTGGACGACGTCAGACCGTCCAGCATCGTCGCCAGGTGATGGCATCCTCGATCGTCGTATTCGCATCCTGCCCATGATGGGGCAGCATGGCATGGACGGCATCGCCGATCAGGACGACCCGACCGCGATGCCAATGGCGAAGCGGCGGGGCGACGAACAGGCACCAGCGCCGTTCGACAGCGCCCGCCGCGACCATCTGGCGCACGGCCGGATGCCAGTCGGCAAAGGCCGCCACCGCGTCACCGGACTCGATCGGCACCGTACCGCCACGATCGGGCAAAGCGGTGGGGCCCTCCACCACCGCGAAGAAGTCGACATGCCCGCCGGCGCTGCCGAGTGACGGAGCGAACGCCGTCCGCACCCACCACGATATCGGCCTCCACAGGATCGCGCCCGGCGGCATTATCGCGGGCGTGGCTTATTCCGTCTCAGCAGGAGAGCGGCGATCCATCACGCTCTACCAGAAGCGGCACATCCCTTTGGTCAAGGACGGACGGCATGCTGGACCCATGACTTCGATCAAAATTGGTGGTTGTACGAAGCGTCGGGCCCGAGAATGAGCAGCGTCGATATCGGCCACCGCTCCTGCCCGGTATCGACGCTGCTCGAAAGGATCCGCGTGCGTTACCTATTGGCCATCTGGACCTGCATTCTCGTTACACCACCGGCTGTGGGACAGGGCGGGCATCCGATAACGCCCGAGGACATGCTGGGGGTTCGACAGGTTGCCGATGCGCAGATGTCGCCCGACGGAAAGCGGATCGCCTATACCGTCACCGAGCGTAAGGGTGACGAGCGCGTATCGCGCATCTGGATCGTGCCTGCCGATGGTTCGGCCCCGGCCCGGCCCCTGACCGTCGGCAGCGGCTCCGACACATCGCCACGCTGGTCACCGGATTCCCGATCGCTGGCGTTTCTTTCCACGCGCAAGAACAACTGGCCGCAGTTCCGCTTCAAGCTGACCGGGCTGGAGGGCCTTCCCCAGGTAGCGGCCAAGGCACCGGCAGCCGACGCGAACAAGCCGCAACTCCACCTTTTCGACTTTACCAGCGAAGCGCGCCCCCTGACCGACATTCCGGGCGGTATCAAGAGCTTCCGCTGGCTACCCGATGGCAGCGGCATGAGCTTCGTCCATCGCGACACCGGTGACGCCCGCCAGCGCGAACGCCAGGCCGCGAACAATGACGAGATCGTCGCCTTCGATCGCAGCCTTTTCGACCGGCTGTTCGTCTATACGCTGGCGGACGGCCAGGCGCGGCTGATCACCCGTGGCGACGACAATGTCGGTGACGCGGTCGCCATCCCCGGCGGCGCGCTTTATGTCGCCCGGCTTGCTTCGTCGTCGAACCTCAACGACGTCTATTACGGGACCCGCACCGCACTGCTCGATGGCGTGACCGGCCATATCGTGAGGACGTTGACGCCGCGCGGCCATTTCCTCAGCGAACCATCGCCGGACGGCCGCCGCATCGTGCTCACCGAGCGGACCGAGAAGGGCATTCTGGGCGGCTATCCGCGCATCGTCGATCTGCGAACCGGCCACAAGATCGACGTGACCGGTCCGAACCCCGCCACCTTCGGTATTTTCAAGTGGAGCGCCGACGGCAGGACGCTGCTCGGCGGAGCGGAAGAAGGCACACATGATATCGTCTACCGCATCGACCTGACCACCGGTCGCGCAACGCCCCTGGCCCGTGTGCCGACAGGCGGCGATCGCTTCACCGCCTCGACCGATTTGCGGGTTCTGGCCATCGCCGGCAGCACGCCGGATCGTCCCGCCGCGATCTGGACCATGCGCGGCAGCAAGCTGGGACGCGTGGCCGACCATAATCCGCAAGTCGCCCAGTGGACGCTGGGAGCAACCGAGGAAATCGACTGGAAGAGCAGCAAGGACGGCCGCGTCCTGCATGGCATATTGGTCTATCCCGCAGGCTATACACACGGGACGCGCGTGCCGATGGTCACCTATCTGCACGGCGGCCCGCTCGAAAGCTGGTCGAACGGCTGGAACGCGACCTGGTACTCACCCGCGCAACTCCTCGCCTCGCATGGCTATGCGGTCCTGCTGCCCAATCCGCGCGGATCGAGTAGCGGCGGCGTCGACCTGGCCGAAGCGAATTTCGGCGACTGGGGCGGCACCGATTATCAGGACGTTCAGGACGGCATCGACACGGTGATCGATCGCGGCGTGGCCGACCCGAACCGGCTCGGCATCGGCGGGTGGAGCTATGGCGGCTTCATGGCGATGTGGTCCGTCGGGCATACGGACCGGTTCAAGGCGGCCTATTCCGGTGCGGGGATCAGCGACCTGAAGATGATGGCGCTGACCACCGATATTTCGCCCAACTATCTGGGCGCCTATTTCCCGCCGGTGCTGGGCGCGCCGGACGTCTTCGCGACGCATTCGCCACTGACCAGCGTCGAGCGTGTCACCACCCCGATCCTCCTGATCCATGGCGCGGATGACGATCGCGTGCCGCCGACCCAGTCGCTGGCCTTCTTCAATGCCCTTCGCTTCCAGAACAAGCCGGCAAACCTGATCCTCTATCCGCATGAGCCGCACATCTTCACCCGATATGCCCATCAGGTCGACAGCCTTACCCGCATGCTGGCTTGGTTCGACGCGCACTTGCGCTGAGCGTCGAACCTAGAGCCGCGATCGGTTGAAATGCGCCATCCAGCGTCGGAGCGCCGGGTCAGCCGTCGCGTCGAGGATCGCGCGTAGCGTGTCGATCCGCTCGTCCTGGCCCAGCTTGAACTTTGCGGCGATCGCGGTGGGGCGGGCGCGGAAGCCGATGATGGCACCGAGCATCCCCCGATAGCGCTCGCCCAATTCCGTGGTCGACCAAGGATCGGGGCGCGAGCGCTCCATCGCCATGATCAACACGGCAAGGGACTGCTCGGTCGCCGCTTCGTCGAACACGATGTCCGCATTGACCCTGGCCTGCGCATAGTTCCAGGTCGGTGCCCAATCGCGCAGCCCCGCCTGTTCGGGCGAGACATAGCCTTCGGGGCCGCGGAACAGGATGGTCGCCGAAGTGTCCTGGGCCAGCGCGAGATGCAGCGGATTGCGCCGCGCCAGGTGGCCGATCAACTCGATCAGACGACCATCCCCGTCATAGATACCGATCAGCGGCAGCAGACTGGCCTCCAGCCCCTTGCCGCCGCGCGCCGTCACCCAGGCCAGCGGATGCTCATCGATCAGCATACGAAGATCGGCATCGTCATAGCACTCAAAGGGAGACAGAGGGCGCACCCCCTTCGTCGAAACCGAGCCCTGCCGCGTCATGATTGCACAATCGCGCCACGCTCCTCACGCAACAAGCGCCAAGACATAAAATGGCGCGGGACCAAGCTTCACAAATCCTTAGTTGGGCCGTAGACCCACTTGAAATCAATGGAAATGAGGGACCAATGCTGCGCCCTTGGCAAGTGGGATTGAGCGAGCGGATCGATCCCGCACGCGAAACGCCGATCTATATGCAGATCATCCAGGCGCTGATCCGCGATATAGACAGCGGACGACTGACCTCGGGCACCTATCTGCCGAGCAGCCGCGAACTCGCGACGACCCTGAAGGTCAATCGCAAGACGGTCGTCCTCGCTTATGAGGATTTGATCGCCCAAGGCTGGCTTTCGTCCGCCGGGACACGAGGCACGATGGTGTCGGAGTCGCTACCCGAACCGTCCGGCCGAACACACGAGTCCCCCCTGCCGCATACGGTTCCCACGGGCGCCGCCTATCGCTTCGCCGCGCCGCCGCAGCGACCGCTCGCGCTGCCACCGGGACAGGGTCTGAAGCTGGACGAAGGTGCGCCGGACGGGCGACTGTTCCCCGCCGAACTGCTCGCCCGTGCCTATCGCTCGGCCGTCGCGAAGGCGACGCGGATCAACGGCTTCCAGTATCGCGACCCGCGCGGTTCGCCAGCGTTGCGGGAGAATGTCGCCGCGATGCTCAAAAGCCAGCGCGGCTTGAGCGTGACCGCCGACAATATCTGCATCACACGCGGCAGCCAGAACGGCATCTTCGTCTCGGCGCAAGTGCTGTTGCGCCCAGGCGACACCGTGATCGTCGAGGCTTTGACCTATGAACCGGCCGTGGCCGCATTCCGCGCATTGGGAGCGCAGGTGGTGCCGGTCGGGCTCGACGACGAAGGCACGATCATCGACGATGTCGAGGCGGCGTGTCGACGGCACCGGGTTCGCGCCGTGTTCGTAACCCCGCATCACCAGTTCCCGACGACCGTATCGCTACGGCCCGAGCGCCGCCTGCGTCTGCTCGAACTCGCTCGCCAATTCGGCTTCGCGATCATCGAGGACGATTATGATCATGAATTTCACTTCGAATCCCAACCGCTGCTGCCCATGGCCGGCTATGCGCCCAACCATGTCATCTATGTCGGATCCCTGTCGAAGCTGCTCCTGCCCGCCTTGCGCATCGGCTATGTCGCCGCGCCGATACCCGTGGTCGAGGCGATCGCGCATTCCGTTTCGCTGACCGACGGCATGGGCAATACCCTGACGGAGGATGCGGCGGCCGAACTGATCGAGAGCGGCGAATTGCGCCGCCATGCCCGCAAGGTGCGTCAGATATATGCGCAACGGCGACAGAGCTTCGCCGCGGAGGTCGAACGCACGCTGGGCGGATTGGTCGAATATCGCCTGCCGGACGGAGGGCTTGCCTTCTGGCTGCGATTTCGCGGCGATCTCGATACGATCGAGGCACGTGCCCAGGCGATGGGCCTGCGCTTCGCCTCCTCGCGCTCGTTCATGACGCGGGAAGACGCCCCACAGGGCCTGCGGATCGGCTTCGCCAGCCTGACGGAACAGGAAGCGCGCGCCGGTCTCTCGGCACTGGCGCAGGCGGCGCATTAGCCTTGGCCCGGTCCGTTCGGCGCGAACTGGATGTTTCGCGCCGGCGATCGACGGATTGATGTCTTTTCGGTCAAGCGGAGGGACCGGTGATGGACAGGCGAAACTTTCTGACCGCGAGCGGCGGCGGGGTGGCCGCGATGCTGGCCCCTGCCCTCGCGCGGGATATGACGGGCGCACTCGACACCGCCTATATCAACGGACGGATCTGGACGGGCGCTGGCCCGGGCCTGTTCACCGATGCGCTCGGGATCAAGGGGGACAGGATCGGCGCGATCGGCCACGCCGCGGTCAGGAGCGCCGCCGCCAGATCGACCCGGATCGTCGATCTGAAGGGCGCGTTCGTGACGCCCGGTTTCATCGACGCGCATGTCCACTTCGTCAAAGCGTCCGTCATGCTCACCCAGCCTTCGCTGCGGACGGCGGACAGCCCCGAAGACTTCGTCCGGCGGATCGGCGAGGCGGCGCGCAAGCTGCCGAAGGGAGAATGGCTACAGGGCGGCAACTGGGATCAGGACCGCTGGGGCGGCCGGATGCCGCATCGCAGTTGGATCGACCCGGTCACGGCCGACACGCCCGTCGCGGTGATACGATACGACCTGCATATGATGCTGCTCAATTCGGTCGCACTCAAACTGGCCGGTATCGATCGCAACACTCCCGACATGCCCGGCGGCGTGATCGAGCGCGACGCGAAGGGCGAGCCCACCGGCATCATCAAGGACGCCGCCAAGCAACTGGCTATCCGCGCGATCGGCGCGCCCAGCGATGCGCGGATCGACGCCGCGGTACGGCAGGGCATCGCGCTGGCGCTGAGCAAGGGGGTGACCGGTGTGCACAGCACCGAGATCGACTGGGTTTCGCAAGCCGCCTTTCAGCGACTGAACGCGGCCGGTTCGCCCGGTATCCGCTTTCGCAGCTATGTGCCACTGGCGGACTGGGCGCGGCAGGCAAAGCTGATCGCCGATCATGGCAGCGGCGACGACGGGATGCGTCTGGCCGGCTGCAAGGTGGTGTTCGACGGTTCGCTGGGGTCCCGCACCGCTCTGTTCTACGACCCCTATATCGATGATCCGTCGACCCATGGCATCACCGTCACCGATCCCGCCGACCTCGAACGCTGGATGATGGCCGCGGACAAGGCCGGGTTGCAGATCGCGGTGCATGCGATCGGGGACAAAGCCAACGACACCGTGCTCGACATCATGGCATCCGTCGCCGCCGCCAACGGCGAACGCGATCGCCGCTTTCGCATCGAACACGCCCAGCATCTCACCCCCGCGGCGATTCCACGCTTCGCCCGCCAGGGCGTGATCGCCTCCATCCAGCCCTATCATGCCGTCGACGATGGCCGTTGGGCAGCGCGCCGCATCGAGCCGGATCGGCTGAAGACCAGCTTCGCCTTTCATTCGCTGATCGCGTCGGGCGCGCATGTCTGCATGGGGTCGGACTGGCCGGTCGCTCCGATCGATCCGCTGAGCGGCCTGAAAGCGGCGGTACTGCGCGAGACGATCGACGGGGAGAACCCCGGCGGCTGGTATCCCGAACAGCGTATCGGCCTCGCCCAGGCGCTGTCCGGCTATACGCGGGGCGGCGCCTATGCCGCCTTTGCGGAACGGCGGCTGGGTGTGCTGGCGCCCGGCTTCCTTGCGGATTTCACGGTCTTCGATACCGATCTTTTCGCGATCGACCCGGAAAGGATGACCGATGCGAAGGTCCTGCGTACCGTCGTGTCGGGGCTGCCGCGCTTCGTCGCCTGACCCGGCGAATTGGTCCCCTCCCCTCTGCATAAACTGGATGTTTTGCCCGAGCGGCAATGGGCCAACACTGTTCGGATAATGAGACGCACAATCGGGAGTGGACTGGCCTTGTTTCCGGTTTCTGGGGGATTTCGCATGACCGCTTGCCGTTCCTGGCTTCGTACCGCCGGCCTTACAGCCCTTGCGACGATGCTGACCACGCCCGCCTTCGCGCAGCAGGAGGAGCCGACCAGGGAAAGCGACGAGATCATCGTCACGGGCCAACAGGTGCAGAAGCAGGTGGTCAGTGACGGAAGCCTCGGCGCTCTGGGCAATCAGGATGCGATGTCGACGCCGTTCAACGTCACCACCTACACCGCCAAACTGATCCTCGACCAGCAGTCGGAGACGATCGGCGACGTGATGAAGAACGATCCCTCGGTGCGCATCACCTCGGGCAATGGCAACCAGGCCGAGCTGTTCATGGTCCGTGGCTTTCCGCTCTATGGCGACGACATCGCGATCGACGGCATGTACGGGATCACGCCGCGCCAGTTGATCTCCCCCGAACTCTACGAAGGCGTGCAGGTTCTCAACGGAGCCAGTGCCTTCCTGTTCGGTGCCCCGCCGGGCGGGTCCGGCGTCGGTGGCGGCATCAACCTGACGCCGAAGCGCGCCGACAAGCCATTGTATCGCATCACCGGCAGCTTCAGCGGCAAGAGCATCTTCGGCGGCAATTTCGACGCGGGCAGGCGCTTCGGGCCCCATGACGAACTCGGCATCCGCGCCAACGGAGTCTATCGCCAGGGCGAGAATGCGATCGACAATGAGGACAAGCGCGTCATCGTCGGTGGCCTCGGCATCGATTATCGCAGCGGCCCGGCGCGCATTTTCCTCGATCTCGGCTATGAGAACCAGCGCGTGTTCCAGCCCCGCCCGGTGGTCCGCCTCGGCTCGGCGCTGACCGCCGTGCCGGCGCCGCCCAGGGCCAGCGCCAACTATGGTCAGGCCTGGACCTATACCAAGCTGCGCGACGTCTATGGCACGCTGCGCTTCGAACTCGATATCGCCAAGGACGTCATGCTATACTCTGCGTTCGGCATGCGCGACGGCAGCGAATATGGCGACTATTCGACGATCACCATCGCGGCCGCCAATGGCAACGGCACCCAGGCCAGGCTCTATGTGCCCCGCGCCGACAATAATGAGGCAGGCCAGCTCGGCTTGCGCGCCAGGTTTACAACCGGCGGCATCTCGCACCAGGTCAATGCCGGTGCCTCGGTAACCTTCCAGGAGAATCGCAACGTCTCGACCGGCGGCATCTATCCGGCATCGACCCGGACCGGCGCGAACTGCACCGGCATTCCGGCGGCATCGCTGACGTCCTCGGTATTCTGCAGCAATCTCTACAACGCGCCGCAGGTCGCCAAGCCGGCGGATGCGACCGTGCTGACCAACCTCGGCAACCTGCGTCGGCTCCAGGCCTTCGACTATCGCAGCGTGTTCGCGTCGGATACGCTGGGCTTTTTGGACGACCGACTGCTGCTGACCCTGGGCGGACGGTACCAGAAGATGGATTCCCGCACCTTCGCCTATAGCCCGGCCTACCGCGTCACCCAGGTCATCCGCGACGCGGTAACGCCCGTGGTCGGGCTGGTCGCGAAGCCGACCGATACCCTGTCGATCTACGCCAACCGCATCGAGGCGCTGGTGCAGGGAGCCGTCGCCCCCGCGACCTTTGGCGGCCTGACGGTCGCCAATTCGGGGCAGATTTTCGAGCCTTATCGCTCGGTACAATATGAAGGCGGCATCAAATTCGCGCTACGCGGCCTGACCGGGACGGCGGCGGTCTATCAGACGAACCAGCCCATCTCATCCTATGTCGACGGTCCGGCGGTCGGCCAGGTTTCGTTGCTGGTCGATGGCGAACAACGCAATCGCGGCGTCGAGTTGAGCCTGAACGGCGAACCGACCGACTGGCTCCGCTTCATCGGCGGGGCCACCTATACGCAGGCTGAGGTGATCCGGCAGGTCACCTATATCAACCGCGTGCCCTATGACCTGCGCGGCAAGCGGGGGATCGGCGTTCCCGAATGGCAGGTCAATTTCGGAGCGGAGGTGGTGCCGCCATTTTTGAGAAGCGCAACCTTGACCGGTCGCCTGGTCTATACCGATCGCCAATATGTCAATAATATCAATACCATGGCTATTCCGGCCTGGACGCGCCTGGACCTCGGCCTGCGCTATGTCTTCGTCGCGGACCGCCATCCGGTGACCTTCCGCCTCAGCGCCGAGAATGTGACCAACAAGGATTACTGGTCCTCCGCGGTACTCGGCTATCTTACCATGGGTGCGCCACGAACCTTCAAATCGTCCATCACGTTCGAATATTGACGGTCGGATATTGAGGGCGCCGTTCGGCGATTTGCCGGGGGCATATGGTCCATCGTTCAGAAGAGGCGAACGAAGATGACGACCCATGAGTGACAACCCTCGACACCCCCCGGGGCGGCTGACGCGGCGAACCCTACTCGCCGCTCCGGCCGCGATCGCAGCGGCAAATGTCGGGGCCGGGGCCGCAGCCGGTGCAGCCAAAGCCAGTGACGTGCTGGATCTCGGCGCGACCGAGCTGGCGACCGCCATTCGACGCAAACAGGTTTCGAGCCGCGAGGTCATGACCGCCCACCTGGCGCGGTTCGAGCAGTTGAACCCCCGTTTCAACGCGATCGTCTCGCAGGTTCGCCCGGAGCGGCTGATGGACATGGCCGCGGCATGCGACGCGGACGCCGCGGCGGGCCGTTTCCGCGGGCCGCTGCATGGCTTTCCGCATGCGGTGAAGGACACCGCACCGACGCGCGGCATCCGCACCACCCAGGGCTCACCGATCCTGCGGGACAATATCCCCACCGCCGACTCGCTGGTGGTCGCGCGGATGCGGGACGCCGGGGCGATCTTCGTCGGCAAATCGAACGTGCCCGAATTCGCGCTCGGATCGCACAGCTTCAACCCGTTGTTCGGCACCACCCGCAACGCCTGGAACCCGGCATTCGCCGCCGGGGGTAGCACCGGCGGGGGCGCGGTGGCGCTGGCGCTCCACATGGTACCGCTCGCCGACGGCAGCGATTTCGGCGGATCGTTACGCAACCCCGCCGGCTGGAACAACGTCTTCGGCTTCCGCCCATCCTTCGGACGTGTCCCGTCCGTGCCATCGAGCGACGTGTTCGGCCAGACCTTTGCCACATCCGGCCCGATGGCGCGGCGCGTGCGCGATCTGGCGCTGCTCCTGTCGGTGCAGGCGGGTACCGATCCACGCGCGCCCTTCTCGCTTTCCGACGATCCGACGGCCTTCGCGCGTCCCCTCGATCGTGATTGGAAAGGCCGCCGGATCGGCTGGCTAGGCGATCTGCAAGGCGCGCTGGCCACCGAGCCGGGCGTCATCGAGACCTGCACCAACGCGCTGGCCGCTTTCCGTGCCATCGGCATGGAGGTGGAAGAGGCGCGGCTGGCCCTGTCGGCGGCGGAGATGTGGCAAACCGCGCTGACGCTGCGCTTCTGGTCGGTGGGATCGGATCTGATCGACTTCTACCATGATCCGGCGAAACGCGCGCTGATGAAGCCCGAAGCGATCTACGAGGTCGAAGGCTATCTGGCACTTACTGGCCGACAGGTGGCGGAAGCATCGCAGGGCCGCAGCCGCATCTATCAGGCCTTCCGCACCCTGTTCGATCGCTATGATTTCGTCGTTCTGCCGACGGCGCAGGTCTTCCCCTTTCCTGTCGCCCAGCGCTGGCCGAAGGAGATCGCCGGCCGGGCGATGGACAGCTATCACCGCTGGATGGAAGTGACCCTGCCACCGACCATGGCGGGCCTGCCGACGCTCGCGGTGCCCGCGGGTTTCGGCGGTCCCCACAAGCTGCCGATCGGTCTACAGATCATCGGCCCCAACCATTCCGATCTTGCCGTATTGCAGGTCGGCCATGCCTATGAGCAGGCGTCCCCCTGGATCGGACAAGCCATCCCCGAGGCACGGCGCATGGCGGAATAGTCCGAGGACACAAAGGGAAACCGCAAGGTTGCGTGCCCCCGTTATGCCACCGGCACGGACGGCCCGTTCGGGTTGCGGGCGTCCGCTGTTCCCAGGCCGTCACTCCCGAAATCCAGCGTAATGCACAGTCCGGGGCGGGTGTTGACGATCTCCAGCGAGGCGGCGGAGCGGACGATGGCGAGGCCCAGGCCGCTGCCTTCGCTGTCGCGCGCGGTCGACAGGCGGGTGAAGCGTTCGCCGAGACGGATCAGTTCGGCGTCGGGCAGGCCGGGGCCGTCATCCGCCACCGTGATTCTGGCCCCCGCCCCGTCTTCGCAGGAGATGTTCAGCATCACCTGACCACCCCGCCGATTGTAGCGGATCGCATTGTCGATAGGGGCGTCGAGATGGACGTCGATCCCCGCCTCGATCGCCTGCGCGATGCGGCGGTTGATGACGGCGACCGCGACCTCGCGCAGGTCGACCCGCTCGCGCGGCGGCGCGACGCCCGCTTCTTCGGCGCGGGCGAGCGCAAGTAGCTGCGTCACCAGATGCTCCAGCCGGTCGGCGGCATCGGCGCCAGCATCGCCGCGAGCAGCCGGGTACGCAGCGCCAGTGCGCCGCGCCGCGCGCGCTTAATGGGCATTGAGCATATAGCCGACCCCGCGCACGGTGCGGATCGCCGGGCCATCGGGGGCCAGCTTGCCGCGCAGCCGCGTGATGTTCACCTCAATCGCATTGGGGCCGACCGGCTCGTCATAACCGAACACCTCGGATTGCAGCGTCTCGCGCGGAACGATCTGGCCAGCGCGGGTCGCCAGCGCATCGAGGACCGCCCATTCGCGACGGCGCAGATCGAGCGTCCGCGCCCCCACCCGCGCCGACCCGCGCGAACGGTCCAGCACCAGCGCCCCGACCACCAGCTCGAGCGTGGGATCGCCGCCGCGCCGCCGCCCGAGCGCGCGGATGCGGGCCTCCAGTTCCTCCGGCGCAAAGGGCTTTCGCAGATAATCGTTCGCCCCCGTGGTCGAGTCCGCGCACCCGATCATCCAGCGCGTCGCGCGCGGTCAGCATCATCACCAGCACCCGGTTCCTCTGCCGCCTGAGCGTCTGAAGCACCGAAAAGCCGTCGATATCCGGCAGCCCGACATCCAGGACGACCAGGGCATAAGCCTCATCCGCGGCGACCATCAGCGCATCCTCGCCGGTGGCGACATGATCGACCGCGTGCCCCGCCGTGCGCAGCAGCGCGACGATCCCGCGCGCCAATGCCGCATCATCCTCGACGATCAGAATCCGCATGATGCGGCACCTCCGTGAAAGGCGGATGACAGCTTGCGGGGATAATCCATGTCCTTGAGCTTACCCGAATTCAGAGGCGGGAAGCGAGAGGACCTGAACGATGCGAACGGTAATTCTATCGATGTTGATGCTGGGCGCCATGGCGTCCGCGCGCACCGATGCGCAGCGCCCGGCCGGTTATCCCCGCTCCTATGACGGGCTGGTCGCCAATGCCCGGGGCGAGCGCATGGTGCGCATCTACGGCAATGCCGACACCGCCGCGATGCAACCGCTGATCGCCGCCTTTCGCCGCGCCTATCCCGGCGTCCAGGTGCGCTATGACGATCTGGAATCGAGCACCATTTACGACCGGGTCGTCGCCCAAGCGCGGAGCCGGACAGCGGGGGCCGATCTGGTCTGGTCCTCCGCGATGGACCTTCAGGCCAAGCTGATCAACGACGGCTATGCGCAAAGCTATCTCAGTCCCGAAAAGCCCGCCCTGCCGGATACGGCGGTGTGGAAGAACATGGGTTACGGCGTCACCGCCGAGCCCGTCGCCTTCGTCGTCAACCGCCGCCTGATCCCCGCCGCGCAGGTGCCGCGCACGCACGAGGCGTTCGAGCAGTTGTTGCGCACCCGTCGCGCCGAGCTGATGGGCGAGGTCGCCACCTATGACCCGGCGCAATCCAATGTCGGCTATCTCTATCTGACCGAGGATCATGCGATCACCCGCGACACCCGCTCGCTGGTGCAGGCGATCGCGGCGACCCGGCCCATACTGTCGCGCACGATCGAACCGATGCTGGATGCGGTGTCGGCGGGGCGGATCGCCATCGCCTATAATGTCGTCGGCCCCTATCTTCACCGGCATCCTGTCGGGCACCGGCATGGTCGAGGCGATGAGCAAGGAGGTCGTCGGCTTCATTCCGCCAGTGCTGGAGCCGTACATGGCGCCGATCACCGCGATGCTCAGCCTGCCGTTCACCTTCTTCATCTCCAACGACGCCTTCTATTTCGGCATGCTGCCGATCCTGGCCGAGGCGGGGACGCATTACGGCGTGTCGCCCATGGCGATCGCCCGCGCCTCGCTGATGGGACAGCCGGTCCACCTGCTCAGCCCGCTGGTGCCCTCGACCTATCTGCTGGTCAGCCTGGTGGGCATTGATCTCGCCGATCATCAGCGCTTCACGCTGGTTCCCGCCACGGTGGTGTGCGTGGTCATGACCTTGGTCGGGATGGCCGTCCTCGCCTTCCCGCTGATGGGCTGATCCGATGGACCTCTGGCAGCATATCGTCGCCGACTTCTCCGCCATCGGCACGCCCGCCGCGCTCGCCGGCTTCGCCCAGGTCGTCATGATCGACGTCCTGCTGGCCGCCGACAACGCCATCGTCGTCGGTGCGCTGGCGGCGGGATTGCCCCCGGCGATGCGGCGCAAGGTGATTCTGGTCGGCGTCGTCGCCGCCCTGGTCCTGCGCATCGGTTTCGCGCTGGTGGTGACGCAACTGCTCCAGATCGTCGGACTGGTGCTGGCTGGCGGGCTGTTGCTGGTGTGGGTCGCATGGAAGATGTGGCGCGAACTACGCGGCGGCGCGGAGGAGGGCGATCCGCTGGCAAGTCAGGCCCCGTGCCGCTTCTGGGCCGCCGCCTGGGCGGTGGCGGTCGCCGATGTCTCGATGAGCCTCGACAATGTCCTGGCCGTCGCGGGCGCGGCGCGCGACCATCCCGGCATCCTCGCCATCGGCCTGATCCTGTCGATCGCGTTGATGGGTCTGGCCGCCAATGTGCTGGCACGCGTGATCGAGCGCTATCGCTGGCTGGCCTATGTCGGGCTGCTCGTCATCCTGTGGGTCGCCGGCAAGATGATCTGGGAAGGCCTGACCGACCCGGCGCGCGGCCTGCTCACCCTGTTCGCGTGACCCCCTTCCCTTTTTTTTCCGGGAGACTTTCGAGATGATCCGAAACGCCCTGCCCCTGGTGTTGCTGCCCGCCATGGGATGCGACGGGCAGCTCTGGGCCCGGCAGTTGGTCGACCTGAGCGACATCGCCCATCCGATGCTGGGCGACCTGACCATCGACGACACGCTGGAGGCGATGGCCGCGCGCGTGCTGGCCCACGCCCCGCCGCGCTTCGCGGTCGCCGGGGTCAGTCTGGGCGGCTATGCCACGCTGGAGATCATCCGCCAGGCGCCCGAGCGGGTGCAGCGGGTGGCGCTGTTCGGCACTCGCGCCTCGATGCAGATGCGCCCGCGCACCGTCGCCGACCAGGGACGGCTTGCTACCGCCCCTCATGCCGATCCGCCCCTGAGTGCGATCGTCAGCGGCCCCGTACAGGCGATGGCGGAGCGGGTCGGCGCGGTCGTTTTCGAGCGACAGCAGCGCGGGCTGCACGCCCGACCAGACATCGCCCCCGCCATCGCGGCGGTGCATGTGCCGACGCTGGTCGCGGTGGGCGACCGCGACCGCATCTGCCTGCCCGCCGATGCCCGCGCCTTATCGGAGCATATCCCGGGCGCGCGCTTCCACAAGATTCGCAACTGCGGCCACCTGGCCCCCATCGAGCGCCCGGGCGAAGTGACCATGCTTTTGCGGGACTGGTTGCAATGGCAAAGGGTTCAGGAGCGATAACGTGCGCGGTGCTCCAATGGTCATGCAGTGCCACTGGCCCAATCTCGGTCAGCGAAGTCCGGTCAGAGGGCCCCGCGGGCCGGATCATGCCTGACATCGGGTGGAGCCATCGTCCCGCAATACCCCTTGATGAACGCAAGATGGTCCGGGATCGTCTGCACTTGCCGCGAAAGCTGTTGGTCCAGGCCTGCAAGGGAATCATTCAGGGCCTGAGGGCTTAGCATGCTCGGAATGCGGTGGTGGGATTTTGGGAAAAGCCCCTGCCCCAGCATGACCGAAACCCAGGAATCGATCTTGAACAGATCGTCCTGCCCCTGCCAGGCTCCCGCGCTTTCGATAAACAGTGCGATGCGTTGCGCCAATGTCTCGGGCACCGACATCGTCGAGCGACGTTGCCAGAATACCGAGTCCGTCCGCCCCGTCTGCGCATAATGCAGGATGATGAAGTCGCGGATATGCTCCCATTCGTGACGCGACTGGGCGTTGAACCGCGTCCGCAGGGCCGCGCGATCCTGGCCTTGAAAGGGAAATCCCTGGATCAGGCGCATCACCGCGATCATGACCAGATGGATGCTGGTCGACTCCAGCGGCTCGATGAACCCGGCCGCGAGGCCCAGCGCCACACAATTGGCGCTCCACGCCTGCCGACGCATCCCGGCGCGGAACTGCAGGGCGCGCGGCTCGAACAGCGGCGTCCCCTCGATTCCGCCAAGCAACGTCGCCGTCGCCTCGTCGTCGCTCATGTCGGCCGAGGAATAGACCAGCCCGTTGCCCACCCGCGTCTGAAGCGGGATGCGCCAGCGCCAACCCGCCCCATGCGCGATGGCACGGGTATAGGGAACCGGGGAGGAGACGGCTTCGGTCTGGACGGCCAGCGCGCGGTCGCAGGCCAGCCAATCGCTCCAATCCTCGAAGCCCGTCTCCAGCGCACCTTCGATCAGCAACGCGCGAAAGCCGGTGCAGTCGAGGAACAGGTCCCCCTCGACCCGCTCGCCCGATACCAGGTGCAGTGCGGCGATGTCGCCGCCCTCACCGTCGCGCTCGATCCTGGCGATGCGTCCCTCGACCCGGCGCACCCCGGCCGGTTCGGCGATACCGCGCAGGAAGCGGGCATAGGCGGTGGCGTCGAGATGATAGGCATAGGCCAGCGCGCCTGCCTCGTCCCGACCGAACCGGCTCGCCTCCGCCGCCCGCGTTTCGAGCGAATAGTCGGTATATGCGCCGCCAAACCCGTGCCGCCTGGCCTCCAGCCAGAAATGCTGGAAATCGGCGATCGCCACCGATCGGCCGACCGTCCCGAACGGGTGGAAATAGCGTGCGCCGTCCGGCCCCCAATTCTCGAACGCGATGCCCAGCTTGAAGGTCGCCTGGGTCGCCTTCATGAACGCGGCCTCGTCGATGCCCAGAAAGGCATGGAAGCTGCGCGCCGTCGGGATGGTGGACTCGCCGACACCGACCGTGCCGATCTCGTCGGATTCGACCAGCGTGACATCGACCAGCGGCCCCAACTGTCTAACCAGCGCCGTCGCCGCGAGCCACCCCGCCGTCCCGCCCCCGGCGATGACGACACGGGTCGGCAGATAGGGGTCGCTCATCGGTTCAGCCTTTGCAGGAGATAGGCGCGAAGCCGCCGCGCCATCGCCTCGTCGAGCGGCGCGAGCGGGCCGTGCGACGCCGGGGGCAGATGGGCGACGACCGCTTCGCCGTCACCGAAGATGTAATGGTCGAAGACCGCCCGCCAGGCCTGCTTCTCCGCCGCCGGTCGATCGCGCAGCGACAGCATCGCATGCATCACGCTATCCATCGGCGTGTCGAGATAGTCCGGCGCGGCGTTCCACCAATAGTTGACGAGGATGTTGAACGCCTCCAGCGCCTCGACATGGTGCCACCACAAAGCCGGATAGATCAGCAGGTCACCGGGTTCGAGTTCGGCTAGCACGGCATGGGCCATGGCATCGGCGAAACGGGGATAGCGATCGAGATCGGGCCGCGCGAAATCGACCATGCTGACCACCTGCCCGCCCGGCGTCGGAGCAAGCGGACCGGGATAGAGATTGCCGATCTGATCGGGGGGAAACAGCGTGAAGCGGCGTCGTCCGACGGCGCAGATCGCGGCATTGTTCGCCATGTCGTAATGCGCCGAAGCGATGGTACGGTTGCCGATCCAGATACTGGCCAGCGGCGGATGACGGTCGAACAGCCCGCCGGACGGAACCAGATCGTTCTCGCCGCGGAAACCCGGCAGATAGGTGTCGAGATCGGTCGACCCCATATAGAGCGCAGGCGGTTCCCCCGGCCCATAGTCTCCTTCCAGCAGCCGCGCCAGGAATTCGCGCAGCGGCAGCGTCTCCTTCCGGAAATTCAGTCCGGTGGCGGTCTCGTCATAGTGGAAACGTCCGCCTGTCGCCGCGTCCGCCACATAGCCGGTCACGGGTCGACCACGATCGAAGCGCCGGAGATAATCGGCAGCGGCTTGGGCGGAAACCTGCCCTTCCCGAACCAGCGGCCAGTGCGCAGCATGGCCCCGCAGGATGACCGGCTCGTTGCCTTCGACGAGCGCGACCAGATCGGGCGCTTCCGTTCCCGTCAGCTCACGGGCCTGCCGCGCGGCGGGCAGGCGGTCAGCCATGCGCATCGCCGGCCAGCTTGCGATCGATCAGATGGCGCAGATTGCCCAACGAAGACGCGATCCAGAATGCCGGGCGCAGATAGTCGCGCGCATGGAGATCGCCCAAGGCCCCGGTCTCCAGAGCCGCCAGCCGTGCGGTGTCGATCGTCAGGCAATCCGGCACATTGTACCGCCGCCCCTCGTCCAGATCGAGTTGCAGGACGGCGGGCGTCAGCAGGTCGAGCGCAGCCCAGGCGTCATACATTGCCCGCTCGGTCTGCACGCCCTCATAAATGCGTTGCAGCATGACCGAGACATGGTCGAGCAGCGGCGCATTGCCGCCATGTTCGCGAAAGACGGGAATGCCGTCGGCAGTCAGTCGCGGATGCTCGGGGTCGAGGTAGACCATCGGCTCGCCCGTGGCGTCATGACCGATCGAAAACGGTCCGCGCGCACGGGTCGCCGGGATATATCGGGCGTCCCAGTGGTCGCCCTTCAGAAACAGGTTTTCGTCCGGGTCGAGGCCGAGGAGAATGGTGGCATACAGCACACCATCCTCGTCGCGCCGCAGCAATATGGCGTATTCGCGCTGAAGCTCCTCGAACTCGGCCGGAAACACGCGCGTCTGGTTGATCGCGTCGCCGAAACGGGCGTGATGACCGATCGCGACACGAAGGTCGCGATGGTCGATATTGTTGAGCAGGACAGGTGCGGCCATGATCGCCCCATGTACCCGGAAGGCCGCGGGGGGGACAGCGGCCTTCCGAGTTTCGCGAATTCAGAAGCGATAGCGGGCGCCGACCAGATAGCGGGCGGAGCCTTCCGCCAGATACCAGGTGTTCATGCGATCGCGGCCATAGGTCTGGACGCCCTCCTCGGTCAGGTTGATCGCCTCGAAGCCGAGCGCGAAGCGCGGCGTCAGGTCGAAGCTCATCGACAGGTCGAGTTGGCCGTAGGGCGCGGTGAAGACCGGATTGCGATCGCCGCCACGATTGATATCGCTCAGGAACTTGTCGCGCCAATTGTACGACAGGCGCATCGAAATGCCGTTCTTGTCGTAGATCAGCGTGGCATTGGCGGTGTCCGACAGGCCGACCAGCGCAAAGGTGTTCACGCTGGGATCGGCGGCGATGTCGATGCCGATATTCCCACGGACGAGCGTGTAGCTTGCGGCGACGCCGAAGCCCGTCTCGCCCAGGAAATATTGCCCGGCCAGCTCGACGCCGTAGATATGCGCGTCGCGGTTGTTGATCGGCGTGTTCACCGCGAAGTTGAACAGCGGATCGCTGGCATTGGGGCTGATGTCGACCTGGCTGAGGATCGAGTCCACGAAGCCTTGGTTCAGCGCGCGGCTCTGCGTGTTGTAATTGGCCGCGAACTGCGCGTTGGCCGCCGCGACATTGCCCGCATTCTGCTGGAGCAGCGCGGTATAGGTGAACAGGTTCACGTCGGTGATGTCGGCGCCGAAGGTGTTGGTCAGCTGCTCGCGCGCCGTGCCCGACCGCGTACCCGCCTGCCCCGATGTCGCGTCGCGCAGGCCGAACAGGTTGCGGTTGACGACCGTGTTGCCGATGAAGTTGTGCACCCGCTTGTCGAAGAAGCCCGCCGACAGGAAGACGTCCTTGCGCGGATACCATTCGACCGACAGGTCGATATTGTCCGACGACAGCGGCAGCAGGCCGGTATTGTTGGACGATCCCGTCGCGATGCCGCCGATCGCGGTCGGCCGCCCCGGTGCACCGACGCCGGTCGAGGCGAAGAGGTTGCCATAGGGCGCACGCGAGATCGTCTTGCTATACGAAGCGCGCGCGAACAGATTGTCCATCACCTCGATCTTCGCGTCCACCGCGGGCAGCCAGTTGCTATACGACCCGCGCGCCGAAATGGCCTGCTGATCGGTGCTGTTCTGGACGACGAAGTCGTTGTCCGCCGTCCAGACGATCGCCAGCGGCACCGGCTGGAGCGAGACGGCGCGCACCTTGGTATTCTCGTAGCGCAGGCCCGCCACCACTTGCGCGTTGCGGCCGAACACCTGCCCGTTCCAGCTGGCCTGAAGATAGCCGGACCAGATATTCTCGCGCACCGAATTGTCGCTGTTCGCGTCGATATTGTTCCGATGGTCGACCCCGTCATTCGTCACGCCGGAATAGTAATTGTACAGCGTGTTGTAGAGCTTGGTCGCATCCTCGGTGCGGAACGCGACCTGGGTGTTCGCATCGGCATTCGGATTGTTATGCTCGAACTTGCAGGTGTTGCAGAACTGGAAGACCTGCCCCGGTGCCAGCCGCGCGATATCGGGCGGCAGCGAGTTGCCCCAGTCGCCCAGGACCTGGCGCGTGTTGAACTGGGTCTGGCGGGTGGTGGTGGTGCGATAATCGGCACCGGCATCGAGCCGGATCTGGTCGGTGAAGTCCCAGGCGGCATCGGCCCGCAATTCGCGGATCCGCTGTGTCTGGTTCGAGGCGAATTGGCGCTGCACCGCGCTCGCCAGATCGCCGACGTCCAGTACGCCGTTATTGTTGCCCTTGATGAAGGGCTGGCCGGTCGGGGTCGTGCTCTGCGTACCGTCGTTGATCGTCAGCGTCTGCTGCGGGAAGCCGTGATCGGTCCAGCGCAGCGTATGGCCGGTCACGACCGGCGCGTTGATCGCGACGGTGGTCGAGGTCTGTCCGTTGGGATTGTCGGGCAGGCTCTGCGCCTCGCCGATATGACCGTCGATCGACAAGGTGAAGCGATCGCTCGGCTTCCATTCGATGTTGCCGCCGACATCGTACAGCCGGTTCTTCTGCGCGCGATAGGCCTGTTCAAAGGCCGCATCCTTCACGCCGTTGATCGACTCCGCGAGGAATTCGGTGGTGGCGATGCCGTTGCTGGCATCGTCGAACGTCACCTCGCTGAACGGCCGGTTGAACCAGTTGGACTGGCTCGATCGACGCTCCGACTGGCGCAACTGGGCATAGAGGCCGTCGGCGGTGAAGGTCAGCGTGTCGGTCGGACGGAATTGCAGGATCGCCTGTCCGTTGATCCGCTCGCGGCTGGCCTCGGAGAAGTGATAGCGGAAGTCGTTGGGCACCGACACCAGCGGGTTGCCGGTCGGTCGGTTGTTGATCTTGGTCGCCGCGTTCACGAAACCGTTGGACGGGTTCAGGAAATCGTTGAGCGAGCGGATATTCCAATTGTCGGGCGCCACGCTCGCGAAGCTGAAGTTGCGCTTCTGGTAGCTGCCGAACAGCGACACGCCCACGCGCTTTTCGCTGTCGGACCAACTGACCGTGCCCGAGGCTTCGGGCGTGACGCGCGCGCCGCAGTCGATGCAGTCGGCCGAGCTGTTGTCATAACTGCCCTTGACGCCCAGCGACCCGACCAGCCCGGTATCGGCATTGTCGAGCGGGCGGCGACTGACCACGTTGACCGTTGCGCCGATGCCGCCCGACGGGATCGCGGCGCGCCCGGTCTTGTAGACCTCCAGCGTCTTCACCCCTTCCGAGGCGAGGTTCGAGAAATCGAACGAGCGCCCGAAGCCGCCCGCGCCGTCACCGCCCTGGTCGCCGCCGACCGCGACGATGTTGGATGTCGCCAACTGGCGGCCGTTGAGTGTGACGAGGTTATATTGCGCGCCGAAACCGCGCACGGTGACGGTCGAGCCCTCCCCGTTGCGCCGGTCGATCGAAACGCCGGTGATGCGCTGTAGCGACTCGGCGAGGTTGGTATTGGCGAACTTGCCGATATCCTCCGCGCTGATCGCATCGACGACACCGTTCGAGTCGCGCTTGATGGCGATCGAGCGTTCCAGCGAGGCGCGAACCCCGGTGACGACGATGTCGCCGGAGCTGGTTTCGGGCTGGGGATTGGTCGGGCTCGCCTCACCCGGCGGGGGTGTCTGACTGCCGGTATCGGCCTGGGGCGTACCCTGTTGCGGATCGATCGGCGCGGTCTGCGCCTGGCCCTGCGAGGCCAGCAGCAATCCCGCCGTCAGCCCTAGAACCGATGTCGAGCGCACGAGCACGCGTGCAAGCGTCTTCCCCTTCATCCCACCTCTCCCTTTGCGGTTATCTCACGCCGCATGTGCACCGACGATTTCGGCTAATTATTTTCTTTATAGTTCATTGCTATACCGACCGACATCGGTGTCAATCGAATTGCCGCGACGGCGCGGCGCCCCGATCAATCAACCGGGCGACTGTGCCCCCGCCGCCACACTCACCTCTCCATTCGCGACCGGGCTCTGCGCGTCCGTGGCAAGGGTCAGGCGATAGCGGCCCGGCGCGACGGCCCATCCACGCCCAGCCGTCCAGCGCGCCAGGATCCGGGGATCGACGGGGATCGCCAGCGTCTTCGTCTCGCCCGGTGCCAGCGCTACCCGCTGGAACCCGGCCAGGCGCATCGGCCCCTGCCCCGTACCGGTCAGATAGAGTTGCGGCACGATCACGCCCTGCCGCTTGCCGATATTCGTTACGGCGACCTCGACGGCCGGAGCCGCACCGCCCGTGAACCGGGCGTCGCCGAAGCGGAAGCGCGTGTAGCTGAGGCCATAGCCGAACGGATAGAGCGGCCGCTCGCCGCGCGCGGCGTACCAGCGATAACCGACATCGCTTCCTTCCGAATAATCGACCGGGAACGGGGCGAGATCGCCGGTGTCGACGACGCCCGCGTTGCTCGACGCGTCGGTCAGCGCGGTCACGCCGGCGGGCAGCACCGGCTGCGGACGGGGCAGTTGTGCGGCACGGGCCGGAAAGCTGATCGGCAGGCGGCCCGAGGCTTCGACCTGACCGAACAGGACGCGCGCGATCGCCTCGCCGCCGCGCTGGCCGGGATACCAGGCCTGGACGATCCCCGCGACCTGATCCGCCCAGGGCATCAGAACCGGCCCGCCCGTCTCCAGCACGACGACGCTATGCGGATTGGCCTTTGCGACCGCCGCGATCAGCGCGTCCTGATTATCTGGCAGCGACAGCGAGGTCGCGTCCTGTGCTTCGGTCTGCCACTGGGTCGCGAACAGGATCGCGATGTCGGCCGCCTTGGCCGCCGCTGCCGCCGCCACGGGATCGCGTCCATCGACGAAACTGACCTGCGCATCGGGGGCCAGCGCCCGTATCGCCCGCAGCGGCGAGGAGGCGTGATAGGTGATCCGCGCGAACGAGGCCGCCGCTCCCTTGGTCAGCGGGATTTCGATCGGCGCGCCGCCGACCGAGCGGACCTGGCTCGATCCGCCGCCGGACAGGACGCCCACATCGGCATGACCACCGATCAGGACGATCCGCCGCGCCGTCGCCGCCAGCGGCAGGACATCGCGGTCGTTCTTCAACAGCACGATCCCCGCTTCCGCCGCGCTCTGTGCGACATCGGCATGGGCGGCATAATCGATGGGCTGCGCGGTCGCTGGCGTCGGATCGTCGTACAGCCCGCTGGCGATGACGCCGGTCAGGATGCGCGTGACCATCTCGTCCAGCCGCGCCTCGGGCACGCGACCGCTCGCGATCGCATCGGCCAGCGGCTTGCCGAAATAGATCTGCTTGTCGAGTTCCTGCCCCGATTCCTGATCCAGCCCGGCCAGCGCCGCCTTCTCGGTCGAATGGACACCACCCCAGTCGCTCATGACGAAGCCGGGATAGCGCCATTCGTCGCGAAGAACCTGCGTCAGCAGGAAGCGGTTCTCGCACGAATAGTCGCCATTGACCTTGTTATAGGCGCACATGACCGATCCGGGGCGTCCCCCGTCGATGGCGATCTTGAAGGCGAGCAGATCGCTTTCGCGCAGCGCCTTCTCATCGATGCGCGCATCCAGGATGTTGCGCCCGGTTTCCTGCGCGTTCAGCGCATAGTGCTTGACCGTCGACACGATGTGCCGGGACTCGACACCGCGGATCGACGCGCCCGCCATGATCCCGGCCAGCAGCGGGTCCTCGCCCAGATATTCGAAGTTCCGCCCGTTCCACGCATCGCGCGTCAGGTTGACGCCGCCCGCCAACAGCACGTTGAAGGTCTTGGCGCGTGCCTCCGCCCCGATCATCGCGCCCCCGGCATAGGCGATGGCAGGATCGAAACTCGCCGCCGTCGCCAGGCTGGAGGGCAAGGCGGTCGCGGTGTCGCCCTTTCGCTGTTCGACCTGATTGGCGACGCCCAGGCTCGCATCGCTTTCCCGCAGCGTCGGGATGCCCAGACGCGGCACGCCCGGCACATAGCCGGCCGAGGGTATCATGTCGGCATGGCGTTCCTTGGTCATCGGCGGGAACAGGCCGTGGACATAGGCCAGCTTCTCGGCGCGGGTCATCGCCTTGACCAGGGCGCGGGCGCGCTCGACCGCCGGGGCGGCCTTGTCACGCCATGCGCCCTCGGTCGCCTGCGGCGGCGACGGGGCTTGCTGCGCCGAGGCGACGACCGGCGCGGCCCCCGCCAGGAGCGCGACGACAAGGGCGTGACGATAGGACATGGTGGCGCTCCGAACAGGGGTCCGGCAAACCCGGTCGAGGCGTATCGGGCACGACGCGACGCGCGGCGCACATCGTCGGCGTGATGATCCTCTCCCGGTCTTCCCGTTTTCGGCACCTGTTGTCCGCAAGACTGACAACGATGTCAACGGTCAATCCTCCGCCATCGTTCTCGGCGGTCGATAGTGCCCCGGAATGGCACCTGCACCCGATTGCATAAGATCACGGCATATGGGACGCTTTGCCGTTGTTCCGCACTTCTCATCGGCTTGGCCGATCCGGCGTGCCGTATTTTTGTCTTTCGACCGGATGTTTCCATGAAGGCGCTTACCATCAAGGACGTGGCCCGACAGGCCGGCGTTTCCCCCAAGACCGTTTCCCGCGTCATCAACGGCGAAGCGCATGTCCGACCGGCGGTACGCGAGGCCGTGGCGCGCGTCGTGGCCGAGATGAACTACCAGCCGAACGCCTTTGCCCGCAGCCTGTCGAGCGCGCGCTCCTTCCTGATCGGTCTGTTCTTCGACGATCCGGCGTGCAGCTATGCCAATGACGTGCTGCTCGGCGCGCTCGACCGGGCGCGATCGCTGGGCCGGCACGTCGTGATCGAGACCGTGGCGCTCGACCGCCCGGATTGGCCGGCCCGGCTGGAGGAAAGCCTGGTCGGGTTGAAGCTGGGCGGCGCGATCCTGACGCCGCCGATCTGCGACTGCGAGGAACTGATCGCCATTTTCGAGCGGCACGGTGTGCCGTTGGTCCGGATCGCGCCGGGTACCGATGTCGATCGCACACCCCATGTCAGGATCGACGACCGCGCCGCGGCGCACACCATGGCGGAGCATCTGATCCGGCTCGGCCACCGCGACATCGCCTTCATCAAGGGCAACCCGACCCATCATTCCGCCCATCGCCGTTGGCTCGGTTTTCAGGATGCCCTGAATGCCGCCGGTATCGCGTTCGACGACCGGCGGGTGTTCCAGGGGGACTTCACCTTCCGGTCTGGCATCGTCGCCGCCGAAGCTCTGCTCCAGGGGCCCTGCGCACCCAGCGCGATCTTCGCGAGCAACGATGAGATGGCGCTTGGCGTGCTGGTGGCCGCCATGCGGGCGCAGATCGCCGTGCCGCAGAAATTGGCGATTGCGGGGTTCGATGACGCCCAACTGGCACGCATGGCCTGGCCGCAACTGACGACGATCCGGCAACCCAATAGCGAGATGGCGGCTGCCGCCGTCAGCCTGCTGGCGGAACGCAGAGATGGTGCCGATGGCGCGAAATCCGCGATCGAACTTCCCTATGAGCTGATGGTCAGAGCGAGCTCCTTCGCCTCGTAATCGCGCAGCCCGAACGGGCGGCCTTTGGGGCAAGCGCAACACGCGCGACATGGGCGTGGCCGACATCGGAGTTGCCCCGTTGCTGGAACCTGTCTCCCACCTAGATCGCTGATAAGGACAAGCGGATGTCGCGGGCGTAGGTCGCGGGGTTGCGTACGCCTACGAGGCGACGGCATTGGGGAGAATCGGGTTGGCTTCTTTCGCGACAGACGATGCCCCCACCGGCACGAGAGGCCTGGACGATGTGCTCAAGGGCGGGCTGGAACGGGCGCGGACGTTTCTTCTCGAAGGCAACCCGGGCACCGGCAAGACGACGATCGCGCTCCAGTTCCTGATGACCGGTGCGGCGGCGGGCGAACGTTGCCTGTATGTGACGCTGTCGGAAACCGAGGACGAACTGCGCGCCTCCGCACGGGCGCATGGCTGGGACCTGGCCGGGGTCGAAATCTACGAACTGATCCCGCCGGAAAACCTCCTCGACGAGAACCAGCAGCAGAGCCTGCTCTATTCCTCCGATCTGGAGCTGGGCGAGACCACGAAGCGCATCTTCGAGGCGTTCGAGCGGGCGAAGCCCGACCGCGTCGTCGTCGACAGCCTGTCCGAGATCCGCCTGCTGGCGCAGAGTTCGCTGCGCTATCGGCGGCAGATCCTGGCGCTCAAGCATTATTTCGCCAAGAGCCGGGCGACGGTGCTGATGCTCGACGACCTGACCACCGACACCAACGACAAGACGGTGCATTCGGTGGCGCACGGCGTCATCCGGCTGGAGGAACTCGCCCCCGAATATGGCGCGGAGCGACGGCGGATCCGCGTCGTCAAATATCGCGGCCGCCGGTTCCGTGGCGGCTATCACGACGCGACGATCGAGACGGGTGGCGTCCACGTCTATCCGCGCCTGGTATCGTCCGAGCACCGGATCAGCTTCTCACGCGACATGCTGACCACACAGTCGGACGAGCTGAACCAGTTGCTCGGCGGCGGGATCGAGCGCGGGTCGAGCGTATTGGTGCTGGGCCCCGCCGGTACGGGCAAGAGCTCGATCGCGCTGACCTTCATCGAGACGGCGGTGGCGCGCGGCGAAAGTGCCGCGATGTTCGTGTTCGACGAGGAAGTGGGGCTGCTGATCCAGCGCTCGCTGGGTCTGGGTATCGATCTTCAGGCGATGATCGACGACGGCAAGCTGTTGCTGCAACAGGTGGACGCCGCCGAATTGTCGCCCGGCGAATTTTCGGCCCGGGTGCGCCGGTGCGTCGAGGAATATGGCGCCAAGACGGTCGTGGTCGACAGTCTCAACGGCTATCAGGCGGCCATGCCGGGCGAGCAGGCGCTGATCCTTCACCTGCATGAGCTGCTGCAATATCTCAATCGCCAGGGCGCGACGACATTTCTGACGGTCGCACAGCATGGGCTGGTCGGCGACATGAAGACCCCGGTCGACGTGACCTATCTGGCCGATACGGTCATCCTGCTGCGCTATTTCGAGGCGCTGGGCCGGGTCCGTCGCGCCATTTCGATCGTGAAGAAGCGCACCGGGCCCCATGAGAACACGATCCGCGAATATCGGATCGGCGGCAACGGGATCACGCTGGGCGAACCCCTGACCAAATTCCAGGGCGTGCTGCGGGGCGTGCCGACCCTGCACGGCGTGAACGACCTTCTGGACGGTGACGAGGCGTGAAGCGATCGACCGTTTCGGAACGTGCCCTCGTCCTGGCTCCGCGCGGTCGCGACGCCGCCCTGGCGAGCGCGATGCTGGCCGAGGCGCATCTCGAAACCGCGGTCTGCCCTTCCCTGTCTCATCTGGTCGCCGAGCTCGACCGGGGCGCGGCCCTGGTCATCGTGACAGAGGAAGCGATCGCGACCAGTGACCTGTCCGCCCTGTCGGAATGGCTCGGCGCTCAGGAGGAATGGTCCGACCTGCCGTTCATCCTGCTGACCAGCCGTGGTGGCGGGCTGGAGCGCAACCCGGCCGCCGCACGGCATCTGGAAGTGTTGGGCAACGTCACCTTCCTGGAGCGCCCCTTTCATCCGACGACGCTGATCAGCATCGTGCGCTCCGCGGTGCGGGCGCGACGCCGTCAATATGACGCACGCGCCCGGCTGATCGCCTTGCAGGACAGCGAGGCGCGCTACCGGACCCTGTTCGAGAATATCGAGGTCGGCTTCTGCATCATCGACATGATCTTCGACGATGCGGGCCACCCGGTCGACTATCGCTTCATCGAAGCCAACCCCGCCTTCGAGCGACAGGCCGGTTTCCAGCCCGCCGGTCGCCGGGTGCGCGAGGTCGTGCCCGAGCATGAACGGCATTGGTTCGATTTCTACGGGAAGATCGCGACGACGGGTGTCCCCGGCCGCATCGAGGAGGGCTCCGCCACGCTGGCGCGGTGGTGGGATGTCCATGCCTTTCGCGTCGGCGATCCGGCCAGCCACCGCGTCGCGGTGCTGTTCAACGACATTACCGCGCGCCGCAACGCGGAATTGCGTCTTCAGGAGATGAACGAAACGCTGGAAGCGCAGGTCGCCGCCCGTTCGGCGGAGCGCGACCGGTTGTGGAATCTGTCGCAGGATATGCTGGCCCGCGCCGATTATAGCGGGATGATGTCCGCGGTCAGCCCGGCATGGAACTGGGTGCTGGGCTGGAGCACCGAGGAACTGCTGTCGCGCGGCTATGCCACATTCATGCACCCCGAGGACGAACCACCCACGCTCACCGCGATCGAGACGATGGCGCACACGGGGCGGCCGACGCGGTTCGAAAACAGGATCGCCACCCGCGATGGCGACTGGAAATGGATCGAATGGACGGTCGCCCCGGAACCCGATGGCGCCAATTTCATCGCGGTCGGACGCGACCTGAGCCATGCCAAGGCCCGCGAGTCCCAGCTCCACGCGGCGCAGGAGGCGTTGCGACAAAGCCAGAAAATGGAGGCGATGGGCAGCCTGACCGGCGGCGTCGCGCATGACTTCAACAATCTCCTGACCCCGATCGTCGGATCGCTCGATCTGCTGCTTCGCAAGGGACTGGGCTCCGAACGCGAACAGCGGCTGATCGACGGCGCGCTACAGTCGGCCGAGCGCGCCCGGACGCTGGTCCAGCGCCTGCTCGCATTCGCCCGCCGTCAGCCGCTTCAGCCGATCTCGGTCGACGTGCCGCAGCTCGTACAGGGAATGCTCGACCTGATCGGGTCGACGCTGGGACCGACGATCGCGTTGACGCTGGAGGCGGCCCCCGAACTGCCGCTGGCCAAGGCGGATGCCAACCAGCTCGAAATGGCGCTGCTCAACCTGGCGGTGAATGCACGGGACGCGATGCCCGACGGCGGCACGCTGACGATCGGGGTGACGCACGAATCGGTTCGCGAGCCGCGCCCCGGCCTGTCGCGCGGCCACTATATCCGGATCGGCGTTCAGGACACCGGAACCGGGATGGACGAAGAAACGCGCGCCCGAGCGGTCGAGCCCTTCTTCTCGACCAAGGGGATCGGCAAGGGAACCGGGCTGGGCCTGTCGATGGTGCACGGGCTCGCGGCGCAATTGGGCGGCGCGCTGACGATCGATAGCGAGGTCGGCAAGGGCACCGCCGTCGCGCTGTGGCTGCGCGTCGGCCACGACCTGCCCGATGCGGAGCGGCGACCGGCCCAGGCCATCGAGCGCCGCGACGCGCGAGGAGTGGTGCTGTTGGTCGACGACGAGGACCTTGTGCGCATGAGCACCGCGCACATGCTCTCCGACTTCGGCTATGACGTGGTCGAGGCGGGGTCGGGGGAAACCGCCCTCCAGATGATGCGGGAGGGACTGGCCCCGAACCTCCTCGTGACCGATCACCTCATGGCGGGGATGACCGGGGCGCAATTGGTCGCGGCACTCAAGGATATCCGCCCTGGCCTGCCTGCGCTGATCGTGTCGGGCTATGCCGAGGCGGAGGGCATCGACCCTGCCGTGCCCCGCATCACCAAGCCGTTCCGAAGCAGCGAACTGGCCGAAGCGCTGTCGGACGTCCTGAAGTGATACCGCGAAAATAGAGGTGT
>NZ_JAXCMJ010000041.1:0-31938 GCF_038084995.1 Sphingomonas sp. 2378 | reverse complement strand
GCGCTATTATATCGCACTGCACGCGCCGACCGCCGCGAACGACGAGCGCAACTGGCATTTCCATCTGCTTTATTACGACCGTCCGTGCGAGCGGATCGACGGCCAATGGGATTTCGCCATCGTGGAGGAGAAGCGAACCGCGTCGCGCAACCGGCGACGGAGCTATCCGCATCGCCAGAAAAAGTGCGCCGAGGTCCGTCATAAGGACTGGCCCATGTACATGCGAAGGCACTTCGCCGACGCGGTGAACGCGGAGCTGGAAGCGATCGGAGCGCCGCGGCGCTACGATCCGCGCTCCTATGCGGACATGGGGATCGACGCCGAGCCGCAGGAGCACCTCGCTCCCCGGCTCGCGTTTATTGCGGCATGTGGCGCCGCGCCCGCAAAGGATGTCGAAAACGCCCACAAGGGCTGGTGGGCGCGGATGGTCGCGTTGCTCAAGGGGACCGCCCCCCACATGCTCCGCCGCAGCTTTGCCTGAATTGAGGCGATCTCAGCATTGATGCGACCTCCCTTCAGGTCGCCACCGCGTCGGCGACATGAGTTCAAATGTCTCCGATATTTCCTTCGCGCTGCTCTACCTCAGCCTCGTTGTCTCCAAGAATTCGGAGCGGTGTCATCCCCATCCGATGCGCCACCGGCATAATGATCGCGTCGCGCTCATAGCCAAACAAATTGTTGGCACGGTGCCTAGTAAAGGGCTGCATGTTGTGCGGGTCAATCAGTTCCCAAGCTTCGTACGAGATCAGATGGCGTGCTCGCGCTTGATCGTCCAACTGGCGGCTGAGCAATCGCACCCGAAATTCTGAAGCATAGGCCGGCTCTAACAGGAACCGGGCGCCCTGATCGCCGCGCTCGACACCAGGCATTGTCAGGAATTGGAATGCCTCGCCTCCATAGGTTTCGACCAGATCGCTGCCTTTTCCAGCCTCGACTTCGTCCGCGCGTGCTGCAAGGGCTAACATGAGCGCCTTAACGCGCGCTGCCCTAAAGTCGCTCTTGACCCCCGCGATGCTGCGAACCGCGGGAGGTTCGCGGAGCGACCACTGGAAGAAGCCGGAGTCGACGAAGGATCGCAGATCGCTGATAGCGTTTTCTGACTGGCGGCCGGTGCCCCCGAAGAGTTCGGCATAGGTCGATAGCCAAATCCAATCGATAAGCCGTGACGCGCAATCCTCATATTTCCGATTGAGCAGTGCCGTCGCGATTGCAACGATCTGAATGCGATACGGTACCAGCGACGGGTTCGTGATGGAGAAACTGTCGTGGAAGAACCTTGCAGTCTCCCCCAACCCCGCGAATGTCCGCTCCATCGCGTCAGGATCCTGTTTGAGGCTTTTGCTGACCTCATCCGGATTGGTTTTGTAGATGTCTGCGCCAAGGCTCACCTTCAAGCACCGCAAGACGATGTCGGAATCGATGTCCTGCCAGCCGAACGGTGCCAGCCGCTCCTTGCGCAGTTCTTGGTCCCGCTTGAGCAAGTCGAAGCTCGGCGAATAGGTTAGCGCATTCAACATGTGCAGCTCGCTCATGTCCGCGCCGCGGCTGTTAATGCGCTCGAAGCTCTTGGTCACGACTTCGAGGCTCGCGCTATTTAGAGTGATGATCGGCACCTTGTACTGACGAAAGGCCGACGCGACCTCGTCAGCCCGGTCGATCCGTCGATCGTCGCCATCTGCCAACTCGCGCTGAAATCGCAGCAATTCCCGGCTTTGAAGGATGATGTTCAGCGGCAGGAATCGCGTGGGGTCGCGCTCGATGTCCGCAAGCGGGATGTCGACCGACCGCTTGAAACGATCCGTCTCGTCATCCGTATCGAGATCGGCATAGACGACGAAATCCCGCAGTTGCACGTCGCGCTCTTCGTCGAAATCCGACCAGCTCTGCGTTGCCCGAAGTGCACCGTACAGCGTCGAAACCCGCTGCACGCCGTCCATGAGGTAACGCCCCTCGCCCGAAATCGGCGAGGTCGGAAGCGCGTGGGGCCCCAGACTGCCGTAGCAGCCGATTTCCTCATTCAAGGTCGCCCAAATCATCAGCGCGCCGATCGGTAGCCCAGCGAAGATGCTCTCGAAAAACTCCTTACGTTGAGCCCAGCTCCAGACGAGCGGACGCTGGAAGCGCGGGATGCGGATACGTCCGTGTGCGATATCGTCGAGGACCGAGGTCAGGAAGACGACGGTTGGATCTGCCGAGAAACTGTCACGCATAGGGCACCCGAATCCAGTCCGTTATCTCGTTAATCGCAGCCTGAAGGCGTGCATCGACGCCTTCCTTGCTGGACCAGTCGTGCATGAAGTCCATATAGGTCCCATAGAGCGAAGCGATGCCGCCATCGATACCGTTCTGCAAAGCCGCCCGGTCGAGGTGGGAAACGCTCTCATAAAGCGATGTCACTTGCGCAGAGGGGTGGGCATCCCAACCGCTCTTCAGATGGAAATGCTCTCGCTGCGGGTCGCTCATCCGCGCGTACGCCTCCACCCTCGCGCTACGCTCTCGCCGCGCGCGTCGATCGCTGCCGGCCATTGCCCAGGACCAGAGCGCCTTGCGTGGGAGGTAGTTCTCGATCGCGCGTCGGGCGAGGCAATGATAGGCGATTTGTTTGCTATTGCAGAACGCGATCATCAGGGTCGCGTCCCTACTGCTGTGCCCCGGCACCTCGGCATCGCTGTCGAACAGCGCCCGATCTGCTCGCGGATCGAGAGCCCCGCGCTTCGCGATTTCCTCCAGCGCCTTGCGCAACTCACCCAGCCCACCGCCATTTTCGAATCGGATTATCCGCCGGCTTTCCCATTCGAGAAACATAGCTCGCTGCTCCGCCGGCATCATTGCGAGAAAGAATTGCCGATCGTTTCGGCCATTCTCGAGCCAAAGCGAGGCGGGCCGACCAACGAGATCGATCGCATCCGGCAGCGTGATTCTAGCCGGACTGACGGTCGGGTTCGGCTGCAGGTCGGCGATCAGTGTACGCAGCCGGAATAGCGCGGCGTCTTTAGCCGCCCAGTCGGTCGCGTTGAGCCAATGCTGCTGGCGCTGCCTATTCGCCTGATTGAACCAGGGGTTGTCGAGAACCGCCGCTGGATTGAGCGTGTCCACATAGCATCGGTTGCGCCGCGCGTGATCGAGCAGCGCTTCCAAGTCGGGCCATTGCGCTGGATCCGCCAGCACTGTGTCGGCAATGAGGATACGCATCAGGCGGCGGGGTTGGGGTCAATTCGGAGCTGAGCTAGGCGACGGGCTTGATCGAGCGTTTCCCGGAACACGCCCTGCGGCCACCCGCCAACCGCAAACCCCGATTCGTCGAACGTGATCGCTCTCAACGTCGTGCCAGAATCGCCGGGCGATACCCAATAGACAACGACATCCTCGGGGCGGATCCGGCGCTCGACAATAGCGATCTGGACCGAGAGCAACATGCTTTCCGCATGGGTCTCGACGACGTGGCTCGCGTGCGACCCCCGTGCGATACAGGCGATGACTTCATCTGCCAGATGGACGGCCGCGGCTGGATGCAAGTGCAGTTCCGGTTGCTCGAAGGCAAGGATGGGACTGTCCCCCAGCTGGCCGAGCCGCGCCTGGTGACAGAGCATGACGACAGGCAGGGCTTGGGCGATGCCTTCGCCGACATCTCGGACAGCGATATGGCGCCCCGTCGCGGTAATCACATCAAAAGGATAGAAGCGGCGATTATGTAGAAGCGCTTCATCACTTGCGGCGAAGCTCAGCGAGCACTGACAGCTCTTCTCGAGCCATTTCGATACCGCCTCCGCTGCTCCGTCTCCGGCCGCCGCGCTGATGCGGATAGCCTCCGCAACGCCTGACCCGTCTGGCCGGATCTCTCCATCAACACCTGGCCGCATTTCAAATAGCCGCGGTACGGCAGCGCGCACGGCACCGAGCCACCGAACCGAGGATGCGAAGTGATCGAGACGCTCGCGCAGCACCTCAACAACCTCCTCGCCTTTTTCCGTGTCGGCAGCATAGGGGCAGAGTCCGGCGAACTTCCAATGCGACTTCTTGCCGTCGATCTCGACTTCGAGATTTTCGCGGCCTTCGCTCTCCGCCGGACCACCGGAATAGGTCTTTGCCTCGACCGTGACGTTGAAGTTGCCGATTACTTCGCCACCAGTACCCAAGTCGCGCAATGTCACGTCGTAGGTGACATCGCTCCAACAAAGTCCGAACTGTAGGCCGCCGGCTACTTGGCCGTTGTAAATGAGGTCCTGGAACAATGCCTCGCGCAAAGCTGGCGACGAATAGTCGAGCACGGCGAGATTTGCATTGCGGCGTCGGCGCTGCGCCGATGCTGCCAGGATCGGCAGTAAGCGCAAGGCAGCGCTTTTCCCGGCGCTATTATGCCCGAACAAAAGGGTCAGCGGCTTCAACTCGAGGCGCTGCCTTTGTTCGAACACCCTGTATTTGGAGAACTCCACAGCCTTTAGGGCACAATAATCCTGCATTCGTCGAATGCCCTCCTGGCGATCAATCTGCTCCGCGCGTTTGCAGCGCTTTTTACTGCTCAGCTCCCGTTATAGCGCAGGAGTTAGGCCACACACGAAAATTCGTGTCAGCCGCCGAATTGCGATATGCGCTGCGGCAAACCCGCAAGCGGCCATTCCTCGCACACGCCGTTCGATGCAGCAGAATCTACCCAACGACGGCATTTGCCATGAAGCCGACGTTCGGCCCGCTTGCCTTTGACGGCCGCTTCGTCCCACGATGCGCCGGTTATTGTCGGCAATATTCGACCGATGCTAACCGTTCATGCCGCCTCTTGTGAATGTCTGATCATCAACGCTGGAAATAGCCGTATGCGGTGCTTCCAGCCAGTGTTCCCGGATTTGATACGTCAGAACTATAGTGGACGCGGGAACCCTCGGCGCGGAAGGCCGTGCTGGTCATGGTTGAGGCGAAATCCCGAGCGTAGCGCGCCGATTGAATGCTGCGGGAAGCGCGTAGAGTATCGGAGCGATCATCGCTGAAGGCTCCCGTCTCATCCTTCAAGGGGCCTTTCGTAATTTGGCAGCGGCAAGATAGGCGAGCACTATGCCCGGAGCGGACCGGGCACGGTCAAGATAGCGGGCATTCGCGCGTTCCAGCGATGCCTCGAAGCCTGCCGCGAGGACCGGATCGCGCATGCGGAACAGGGCTGGAATGTCGACCGCCTCGCCTTTGTCGCGCATGGGCTGAGTTTGTTGGTAAATTTCGTCAAGCATGGCCATGGCGCGCTGACGCTCGACTTCTCCGAACGCCGGATCGGCTTCACGATTGACCTCCTGAAGCCAAGCCGCGATCAGCGTCGACAGGATCGAGCTGCTCGTTTGCAGTGGCCAGCACGCAGTGGCGCACGCGTTCAGGGCGGCACGCTCAGGACTGTGCGGTAATGCGGCTTCCTCGGCCGCTTCGATGCGGCGGCGTGTTGCGGTCCATTCACCACGATGCCTGGCAACGCCTGACGCTTCGGCGCGGTGCAGCGCTTGTACCTGGGCATAGGACGATGCCGCGAGGCGCTCCGCCCCCATAGCAGTCAGGAAATGGTCGACGATCCTCTGCGGGATCGGCGACAGGTCGGCGCCCACAGCGACACACTCCACCCAGCGCAGCGCGACCTTGCCGCCGTCATCAGGCCCGGCATAAGCGATCAACGGATCCAGCAAGCCGGCTATTGCGAGCGGGTAGCCGAACCGGGTCGCATAGTCGGCGCTATCCCCCCCTTCGGTAGACACGCCCAAGGGGCTGCCCCCCGAGCCGTCCCAGGATGTGCCGCCGAAGCGAAGCGTGCTATTGGCGATATGGCTTTCCAGTCTGGCGAGCAGTGCGGCCTTGATCGCGGGATCGCCCCCAAAGGCGCCAGTCATAAATGGCTTTCAAGCCAGGCGGTCAATTGCCCGCGCGATTTCAGGCCGACCATCCGGTCGATCTCCATGCCGGCGCGATACAGCGCCAAGGTCGGCAGTGCCCTCGCCGCGAACGGCTTGGCGGTCCCCTGGTCCGCCTCGACGTCGAGCTTGCAGATTTGCAACTCGTCGGCGAAGTCGGCCGCCAGATCGTCGAGGATCGGGGCTAGCGCTCGGCACGGGGCGCATGTCGGGGACCAGAGATCGAACAGGATCAAACCGTCTCGCTCCGCGATGACCGCGGCGACGTCCGAGCCCGTGACGTCGATAACCTTGCCCGTCATGATGGTCGAAATCCTTTCTGCCGTCTCGTCGCGGCGATCTCAGTCGCCGGTCTTGGTCCGGTCGATGGCGGTGGCGATCGCGCCGCCATCCGCGAAGGTCAGCATATGGCTGTGGTGCGCCAGCAGCGTCTCGTCATGCACCACGCTGACGATCGTGGCGTCGGGCAGGGCGGCGCGGACGCTGTCGTAGAAATGGCGCGCATTGCCCGCATCGAGTGCGCTCGTTGCCTCGTCCAGGACCAGCAGCGTCGGGCGATGCAGCAGGACGCGAGCCAGCGCGATCCGCTGCTGCTCGCCGGGAGACAATTCCTCCTGCCACAGGCGTAGCGCGTGCATCTCGGTGGCAAGATGGCCGAGCCGTGCTTGACCGAGCAATGCGGCGATTTCGGCATCGCCATGCTCCTCGGGCCGATCGGGGAAGCAGACCGCCGCCTTGAGCGTACCCTGCGGCAGGTAAAGCCGCTGCGGCACGAACATCGCCCGGCTGTCATGCGCCAGCGCAACGCTGCCCTGCCCGTCGGGCCACAGCCCCGCCAGCGCGCGCACGAGCGTCGACTTGCCGGTGCCCGAGGCGCCCCGCACCGCCCAGCGTTCGCCCTTGCGCACGGTCCAGTCGCCGACGATCGCCAGCTCCTCGCCATGCGGGCGGTGGAGCGCCAGATCTTGCGTCGCCAGGACGACACCCGGAGCGGTGCCCGTACCCACGGCAATTCCGGCAGGCCGCACATCGTCCAGTGCGTCGTCGAGTCCCTTCATACGGTTGAAGTAGCTGACTTGCTGACCGATCAGCTGATAGCTCTTGACGAAATAGCCGAGCTGCATCCCGAGCTGCCCGAAGGCGTCGCGGCCCGCCATCAACTGGCCGAAGGTCATGGTCCCTGCGAGATAGCCCGGCACCATGATGAACAACGGCAGGACCGTCCCCATCCGGTCATAGACGCTGCCCGCCGCAGTGATGCCCAGCGAGCTGTAGATGACGGAGCGAAAATTGGTCCGCACCGCGTCGAACGCCTGATGCAACGCCTCGCGCTCGGTGGAGACCGCGCCCGATAGCCCGATCTGCGCGGCATTGCGCCGCACATGGATCAGCCCGGCACGGAAATCCGCCTCGCGGTGCTGCTGGCGCATCATCGCGCGGACGAAGGGCTGGCCGATCTTGGCCGTCAGCCACGAGCCGATCATCGCATAGGCAACGGCATACCAGACGGTGCTGCCCGGAATGGAAATTGCGGTGCCGCCCAGCGAGAAGCGGATCGGCGGCGCGGTCTCCAGCAGGATCATCGCGAAGGTGACGCCGGTCACGATCGACCCGATCAGCCGCATGACGATGTGCAGCGCGCCGATCGTCATGCCCAATGCGGCGGTGATCGCGTTCAGGTCGTCGGCGATACGCTGGTCGGGATTGTCGATGATCCGCAACCGCTCGATCTCGGCATAGCGATTGCGGCTCATCCAGCGGTCGAGATAGTCGCGCGTCAGAAAGGTCCGCCAGCGGATGGACAAGAGTCCGTCGATGAAATTCTCCGCCAGGATCATGGCGATCTGCATCGCCATGATCCCCAGGAACACGATCATCAGTGGCACCATCTGCGCCTGGTCGCGCTGTTCGATCGCGTCGAAGAAATGTTGCTGCCAGCGATTGGCGCGCAGCATGATGAACGCCGCGCCGAACTGGAAGAACAACAGGGTGATCAACGCGAACCAGGCGAACTTCCAGTCGGACGACCGCCAATAGCCGCTGACCAGCCGCCATGCGTCCGTCCATCGGGCAGTGGCGTCCTGGGGTGGGGCCAGGCCCGTCTCGCGACGGACCTCGCCGCTTTGGGTGGGTTGCGGCATCATCGGCGGGTCATCCTCGATCAGAAAAAGCGATAGCCGACGGTCAGTCGCCAGCTACGCGGCTCGCCCAGCGGAATATAGTTGTCGAACCGGGTCGGCGCATAGGATTTGCGGTCGAACAGGTTGCGGACGCCGACATTGATGTCGATGTCGCCGACCGACAGGAACCCGTTCAGATTGACCAGCGCGGCGCCATCGATCCGGTAGGTGTTCAGACGATCGATCGCCGAACTCGAACGGCCCGCCACCCCGGCCCCCAGACCGGCGCGCATGTCGTTGCCGACCTTGCGCTCATAGGACGCATAGAGGTTGTACACGTCGCGCGGCTGGCCGTTGACGGTGTTGCCGATCGTCCGCGTCGGCACAAGAAATGTGTAGCTGGTCCGCGTAAACGCCGCCGAAAGGGTCAGGCCGGCCAGCGGCGTGCCGCTGACGTTCAGGTCGATGCCTCGGCCCAGCTGTCCGGGCAGGGCGATCGAGAAACCGGGATGGAGCGGATCGCGGTCGATGAGGTTGCTCTGTCGGATACTGAAATAGGATGCGTTGATCAGCATGCGTTTGTCGAACAGGTCCCACTTGATACCGGTTTCGGCATTGCGGCTCTTGATGTCGCCCAGCCTTTCCTTCGCGGCGTTCAGCGTGAAGGTCGGCGTGTATCCATAGGCCAAGGTGCCGAACACGGACAGCTTGCTGGTAATATCGACCACGGCCCCGAAATTGGGCGTGGTGGCCGTCGCATGGTTCGAATTGGGTCCGAAACCGGCGACGACCGAGGTGAAGTCCAAGATGTTGTGACGGACCGCCGCCATCAGGTGGATCGGACCGAAGCCAACGAGATATTGGCCGTAATAGCCACGCTGCTTGCCGATGATCGTCGACCGCTCTCGATAGATCGTCGCGAGCGACGGCAGGGTTCCGCCGGGGGTGAGGAAGTTATAGGGGAACATATCCCCATCGGCGGCATAGATCGCATCAGTATCGCTTTTCACATTGGTCGCGCCGACCACGATCTTGTGGTTCACCGGGCCGGTATCGAAGGCGATACGGGCAAAGCCGTCAACTGCATCGCTGGTCGACGTCTGGCGCACGCCGCTGCTGGACACGAGCAACAGGCCGTTGTTGTTCAAGACGGCGAAGGGGGAATATTGCGATAGCGCGAAGGTCGCGTTCTGATGCTGGCCGCGCAGTACGACGGTCAGCCAGTCGGTCAGCTTCTGGGTCAGTTCGGCATTGATCTGCGTCGTGCCATTACGAGCGAACTGCTCGCGCCCGCCCAGCAGCGGTCGGTCCCAGGCAACGTCGAACGGCTTTTTGGTCGCCTTGTTCAGCACGGTGTACGGCACCATGCCGAAATATTGCGTGCCCGCCACGCCGGAGACGATGACATCGGTCGTCGCGTTCTTGTACCGCAGCGAGGGGGCGAACAGATAATCCTCGTTGCCGCGATAGCCGCCGAAATTGCGGTCGGCGGTCGCGGCCGTGGCGATGATGCGCGCGCTCAGGCGATTGTCGTCGGTCAGGGCCCGGTTGGCGTCGATGGTTCCCCGGACCAGGCCGAACGATCCGGTATCCATCGATGCGTAGAGCCGCTCCTCGGCATTGGGTTTCTTGGTGACGATGTTGATCGTGCCGCCCAGATTGTCACCGCCCAGCAGGATCGCGTCGGGGCCTTTCAGCACCTCGATGCGCTCGATATTGACCAGCGACTGGGTCGTGCCCGCCGCAAAGCTGGAGCTGGAGACCGAGGGCAGGCCGTTGACCGCACCGTTCGAGTCGAAGCCACGCACCGAATAGCTGATGCCGCCCTGCACCGTGGCGGTGTTGACGACGACGCCGCCCGCATTGGCCAGAGCCTCGGCGATGCTCTGCGCCTGTTGCCGTTCGAGCAGTTTCGCCGAGATGACCTGGGTGTTGCGCGCCTGTTCCCGAAGCGACTGGCCGAGCCGCGACGAACTGGTCGCGCCGCGGACGAGCACGCTGTCCTCTGCTTCGTTGGGCTGTGCGGTGACGACGACGTCGTTCAGGATGGAGATCGCGCCCGTATCGCTGACATCGACCGCGACGGGCAGGCCGCGCGTCGCCTGCGCGACAGCGTCACGCTCGGACCGGGCATTGACGACGGGCTTGGCGGTGATCCCGCGCACCGCGTCGGGATCGATGTTCAGCGGCTTGCCCCATTCCGCGGCGATCCGCTGCAACGCCTCGCTCAGCGGCAAGGCGGGTTGCGACATCACCCGGTCCTGCGCCGACGCGACGCCCGGTGCGGTGGCGGCCACCAGCGCCAACAGGCTGGCGGCGACATAATGACGTGTACCCATATTCAATTCCCCCCATGTCATTGATGGATAACAATCCGCGCCTGCCCTGCCGGGCATGTTCGCGGCCCTCTTCAGCGCGCCGTGGGGATCACCACGGGCGTGCCAAGCCTGAGATTCGTGAACTGGTCGCGGATGCGCTGCCAGTCGCCGACCAGAACCCAATGAACCGTGTCCGGATCGGACAGCGCCCCGGTTGCGCCCCGCAGCTGCCCCAACGTCAGAGACTGGAGCCGGATGGGCTCGCGCACGACATCGTCATGGGGCAGCCCGTCGGACTCGGCGTCTGCCATGGCCTGGAGCAGGTTGGCATTCCCCTCCAGCTTGGCCGCACTCTGGTTGGCCACGCTGGTCGCGATACGGGTCAGCTCGCGCTGCTCGGGCGGACGATCTCCGTTCAGGCCGCGCATCTCCTTAATCAGCTCCGCGACCGACTCCCCGCTATGCTCCCGGCTGACCGAGCCTGCGAGAATCCAGCGACGCTCGCCGCGTGTGTCGTAAAGCCCGGAGCCGATGCCATAGGTCCAGCCCTTGTCGACGCGCAGGTTGCTGCCGATCCGGGCGGTCGAATTGCCGCCATAGAGCTCGTTGACGGTCCAGGCCGCGGTCGCCTCCGGGCTACCGGGCGTGGCGGCCGGGATCACCTTGCCCGCCATGATGAAGGTCTGCGCCGCGCCCGGCTTGTCGATCACGGTCAGGGACGGCGTCGCACTGCCATGCGCGGGCGGTATGGTCGGGGCGGGCGTCGCCGCACCCTGTGCGGTCCATCCGGCCAGCGCCTTTTCCAGCAGCGGCTTCAGGACCACCATGCTGGTATCCCCCGCGATATACAGCGTCGCACGATCCGGCCGTACATGGCCGCGATACCATTCGCGCAAGGAAGCGGGATCGATCGCCTCCGTCGCCTGGATGTCCGTCGCAACATCCGGCGCGGGGGCGTAGGGATGACCGGTACCGTAAATGGCGTTGAACAGCGCCCGATCGGCGAGCGCGGAATTGTTCGATCGCTGGGCGGCCAGTTGCTCGCCGCGTGCCTTTTTCAACGCTCTGATCGCCTCCGGCGTGATGCCGGGCCGGGTCAGCACATCGCCCAGGAAAGCGACCCCGCCCGCCAGTTGCTTCGTATCCCACCCGATACTCAGATCGGCATGGTCGAGATCGGCGGTCTTGTTGATCCACCCGTTCAGCGTCTCGGCGCGTTCGGCGCGGGAGCGCTGATCCGGGGTGGTGCCATTTCCGGCCAGCAGGTCGAGCGCGACCGGTGCGATCACCCGCGAGGGACCGGCAAGACCCGCATCGTCGAAGCGGAGCAGCGCGCTGTCGGTCATCGCGCCGGGCCGGGGGACCAGCACCACCTTCAACCCGTTCGACAGGCGTGCGCGCTCCACCGCCGGGAACATGATCGGTGCCATTTCGCCCATCGGCGGCGGCCCCTGGGTCAGGTCATAGCCCACCGACGTCGCCTGTGCCATCGGCTTGGGGCGGACGATCAACCGGTAGCCGGGGCGACCATAGACCGCGTCGACCTCACGTCGGACGCTCTCCGGTGTCGCCGTTCGCAGTTCGCGCAAGTAAGTCGCGGCATAGTCGGTATCGTCCGTCTGGTTCACCGCCCGAGCCTGCAGGAACGCCTTGCCCGACGTGCTGTCCTGCAACCCGAACATATATTGCGTGCGTGCCGCCCGTGCGCGTTCCAGCTCATCGGGGGTGGGGCCTTCGGCGACGTAACGGGCGATGACGGCGTCGATCTCCGCCTCGGCGCGGGAAATCTGGTCGGCCGGGATGCCGTCGACGACGAAGCCCATCCGGCTCGATAGCTGCCCTTCGTTGAAGGTGACGAAGGCGGAACGGGCGATGCCCAGTTCCTCGATCAAACGCCGGTTGAGCCGCGACCGCGCGCCCGCCGCCATGATCTGTGCGGTCAGGTCTAGCGCGGCGATCGACGGCGAACCCTGTGGCGGCGCGATATAGGTGGCATAGATGCGACCCTGTGGCACGGACCGGAAGATTTCACGCCGGACCGGCCCGGTCATCGGCGACGTCCGCGTCAGCAGCCGGTCGAGCGGCTGTCGCGGCGCCAGGCCACCGAAATATTTCTCGACCAGCCGCCTGGCCTCGTCCCCCGTGACATCGCCCGCCAGGATCAGTGTCGCGTTCGACGGGCCATAATGGGCGTCGAACCACTGACGGGCGATATCCACCGTCACAGCCTCCAGATCGGCATCCTCGCCGATCACGCTGTGGTGATAGGGATGATCCGCCGGATACATGTCCGCCAGGGCGATCGCGTCGTCGGTGCCGTCGGGGCGACTGCCGCGCTGGCGCTTCTCGTTCAGCACGACCCCGACCTCGCGCTTCACTCGCTCAGGCGTCAGCGCTTCGCCGACATAGCCCATGCGGTCGGCTTCGAGGAACAGCACCCGCTCCAGCGCCGCGCGCGGAAACGTCTCGAACAGGGTCGTGGCGTCCTGATTGGTGCTGGCATTGACGTTGGTCGCACCCAGATCCCGCAGCGAGATGAAGGCGTTCTGATTCCAATGCGCGCTGCCATCGAGCATGAGATGCTCATACAGGTGAGCGTAGCCATATTGCCCCATCTTTTCGTCCTTTGACCCGACATCATACACCACGGTTGCGGTGATGAGCGGCACGCGCTTGCTGGTCTGGACGACGACCTTCAGCCCGTTGGGCAGGGTAAAGCGCGTGACGGGGTCACTGATGACGGGCGGCATGACCGCCGGCTTTGGGCGCTGTATCGGCACCGGTCGGGCCAGAGGAGGCAGATTCTTTCGGACGGGACCATCTACCGTGCCCGTTGAAGACATCGCTATCATCGACAGCGCAACAAATGGAAAGAAGGTCGTCATCACGTGACATTAGCAATTGCGGCAGCGCTGGCTTCCAGACACTGTATGAAAAAACGACCAGCCTGTCCCACTTATTTTATCAGGACACTTTAGCGATGAAAGCTGACCCGTCAGGGGCCGAGGGCAACAAGGTACAGCGCATCGTCCAGGCGGTCAGAGACGCAATGGCTGATGGCGGCCTCACACCTGGCCAGCGCTTGCCCTCGATACGGGGCATGGCCGCCGAGCATGGTGTCAGCCGCGACACCGTACAGCGCGCGTATGACAAGCTGGTGGCCGGTGGAAACATCCATCCGCGTCGCGGGGCTGGCTTTTACGTCGCCGTCACGACGACGCCACCCACTCGCAACAAAACGCTGCGGACTGTCGACCTCGACGCCTTCCAGCTGATCCATTCTGATCTGCCGCCCGATCATGTCCCGGGAAGCGGATTGCTGCATCACGATGATGCCTCGGTCGACGAGCTTGCCCGTGTGCTCAAGGGGGCAGCGACCTTAGGCAAGCGGCTGGGCCGATATGGCGACCCGGCGGGCTATCCGCCGCTCCGCGAGGAGTTGCAGAATAAGCTGCGGATGGAGGGCGTCGATGCTCCGATCGATTCGATCATGACGGTTCCGGGCTGCATCGCCGGCTTGACCTTGTTCATCCGCTCGTTCGTGCGGTACCGGACGCCGGTCCTCATCGAGGATCCGTCGTCCTTCGCGCATGAGGCGGCATTGCTGGCGCAAGGGGCGGAAATCTACCGTATCCCGCGTGAGGCGGACGGTCCGAACCTGGAAGTGCTGCGCCTGATGTGCGAGCGCCACCGCCCTAAAATGTTTCTGCTGTCATCGCTGCTTCAGAATCCGACGGGCACCAGCATCTCGTTGCACAAGGCACGAAAGCTGCTCGAGATTGCGGCTGAGTTCGATATGGCGCTGGTCGACGACGCCAGTTACGCCGATTTGGCGCCAGCGACCGATGGTCGCCCTGCGGTGCCCCTGATCCTGCTGGATCAGTTGGAGCATGTGATCCACATCGGCGGCTGCTCCCAAATCCTCGCGCCGGAGATAGGCGTTGGCTATATCGTTGCGGGTGAACGCTTCATGCCGTTGTTGCGCGTCTTCCGGCCCGTCCAAGGCCTTGGAAACATGCTGATCCCCGAGCGTGTTCTCTATCGTTTCCTTCACGACGGACTTTATCGCCGACGTTGCGAACGGATACGATCCCAGCTGTTGCGCCGTGGCGTCACGCTGCGCCATTTGCTGGCATCAACGCCGGTCAAGCCAGCACAGCCGACGGCGACCGGCGGCACTTTCCTGTGGGCTAATCTCGGCGAAGGCAATGATTCACGCCATGTCGCCAAACAGATGCTGGCCAAGGGCTATCTAACTGCGCCAGGGTCTCATTTCCTGATGCCAAAGATGGGCCGACCGTTCATGCGTTTCAACGTTACGACCACCACGCCCGCCGCGATCGACGCACTAGTCGCCTGCCTAACGAACCTATAGCAGTGTTTCTGCGATAACAGCTCAGCTTCATCGTTTGATGGTCGCGATCAAAGCGTAGGGCTTAATTTATAAATTACAGGTCAATCAATATAAAAATGCTTAAATGACGGACCAAGCGCTCGCTACCGATAATACCAATTTGACTGCGCCATTTATGACAGTCCATGGCGCCTGAAAGAACGTCTGAAATTGAGGACGAATAACGGTGTATAAAGGATTTCTTTGCGGGTCATCCCGCCAACCGTGATTAAGCTGAAGTTCACTGGAAGCAAATTATCAATCGCTAGGCGCACGAATATTTCCGCCGAGGCATCCGCAAAGGTTGGATTGCTCAACATGCGAATGTCGGCTCTTGTCAAAAGCTGACATTTTGTGATTCCTTGAGGAACGACCGCTATGTCCCAGCGGCGACCGTCTTCACTCCATTGCGGAGCAGATGAACGAACAAAGGCTGGCGGCGTGGTTCCTGCGACTGATGAGCCGGCTGGATGTCAGGGCACAACGCGACCAACGCCGCTTGCAAAACGAAATCAGCGTGCCGTATGTTGTCTCTACGATAGAGGTACACAGGTGGTACAAAGTCGCAAATCTCGGCACGGCTAAGCGTATAATAGATAAACCTAATTTTTCTTTATGACGCCTCCCGTAGGGGTCACCATTCGCGCATCGAGGCGCGGAAATCCAGGATTTACGCCAGCTTCACCGTCTGCAGGTATAGCGAACGGGTATAGAAGCGCATGGTGCAGATGATCACACCCTGGAAACATCCCCAGACCGGCATCTACTATCTCTACAAGGAACTGCCGCCGCATCTGCGGGGCGAGATGGGCCGGCGTCAGGTCCGCCGCTCGCTCAAGACGCGCGATCCGGCGGAGGCCAAGCGGCTCTTCGTCCTGGCCCATGCCGAGCTCGAACAGGAGATGGCGGCCGCCGAGGCGCGGATCGCCGCACAGAAGGTCGCCGACGAAATCTCGCCCGAGCGGGCCAAGATCATCGTCGACGACTTCATCCGCAACCGGCATGCGCCTGAGCGGTGGTCACGCTGGCCAACCCTCGGACTTGTCTGGTGGCTGGAAGACACCGCGCGCCGGGTCTTCAACACCGACTTTCCCCTCGCCGGGCTACCGATGGACGACAGTCCGGAAGCACTGGCTGCGAAGCGTGGGGAGCCCGTGCCCGGCGACTGCTGGCTCGACGTGGTCCGTATGTACCCGCCGGCGGAATGGCTGAAAGCCAGTGGCATGGTTCTGGCCGACGTGTTCGAGGACCAGGACCCGCCGATCAAGCGGATCCCGGCCAACGAACTCCTCATCATGCAGGCGTGGAACGCCCGCGTCCTGGAGGACAATGAGCGGCTGCGCGCCGACATCGCTGCACCCCGCCGCATCGCCGTCAAGCCGCGGCTGCGACCGGACCTCCGCTTCCGCGAACTGCTGCAGCAGTGGAACAAGGAGAACGCGCCGAGGCCGCAGTCCTATGTCGAGGTGGAGCGCGCGACCGAGGATCTGATCGACTATCTCGGCGACATCCCGGTCGAATCCTTCACCTCCGACATGCTGATGGATTATCGCGACGAGGCAAAGAATCTGCCCGCGACCATGCCGCGCACGGACCGCGCCCTGCCCTTCAACGAGCGCCTGGCGCGCCATGCGCATAGCGGCACGCCGCGCGTCAGTCCGCCGACGCTGAAGAAGCGGGTCGGATCGATCCAAGCGCTGCTCAGCTTCGCGCATCAGCAGCGCTGGATTTCCCAGAACGTCGGTACCGGGGTCAAGATCACCGGCTTTAGCCGGGTGGCGCGGAGCCGTCGCAGCTTCATGCCGGGCGAATTGGCGCAGCTGTTCGCCTCCGATCTGTTCGTGCGGCCGGATCGCCTGCTCGACCGGCGCACCGACGTCAGCGACGTGACGCTCTACTGGCTGTTCCTGCTCGGGCTCACCTCCGGAGCGCGGCTCGAGGAAGTCGGACAGGCGCGCGTCCAGGACGTGAAGGCCGATGGCGGCATCCTCTACATCGACATCGACGATCTGATGGATGCCGAGGCCGATCCGAACCTGCCCGAGAAAAGCGTGAAGACGACGGGCTCGCGGCGGATCATCCCGATCCACGAGCATGTCCTGACGCTCGGCTTCGAGCGCTACGTCAGCGCGCTGAAGGACGCGGGGAGCGAACTGCTGTTTCCGGATCTTCGCCCCAGCACCTTCGGCAAGCTGACCAAGGAGGCCAGCCGCCGGCTCAACCGCTACATCAATGCCGTCGTCAGCACGGATGCGCGGCTGGTCTTCCACTCGCTGCGCCACCGCTTCAAGGACGAGGGGCGCGGCGCCGATGTGCAGGAGCGCGTGCTCGATCAGTTGTGCGGCCACGTGCCGGCGACGGTTGGCGGCCGCTACGGTGAGGGTGCCGACCTTCAGGCGCTGAAACGCAGTCTCGATCGGCTCCGGTTCGACTCGGTCGATTGGACCCGACTGCGTACGGCATTCGGCACGATCGCCTGGGCGGATATCGTCTCCGAGATCGTCCTCCGGGTGAAGGCGAACGCGAGGAAGGGCAAATGAGCGACGATCATCGTAATCGCCTGAGCGTCTATATCGCCTTCGCTGAACCCAGCGGCGAGGTAATCGAGGTCGCCAGCAGCCTGTTGGGAGCCGGCACGGCCGTGGTCCTCCATACCGTGACCGAGTGTGGGGTGACAACGCTGACCCTCGGGGACGGGCGTCCCTTTGAGATCGACCTCATCACCGACCCCATTCCGATCGATGACGGGATTTCGATTTACCCGGATGACAGCGACGACCCGATCGCCCGGATTGAACGGCGGTTCCTCGCCCCGTGAGTCGTAGGTGTGGCGGCTGCAGCATTGGTACTCCGCCGCCGCACCGCATCCTTGCTGGTGGCATATGCGAGCCAAGCTCTGGCTCCGATCTTTGGCAGGCGTTGTCCAAGCCGGCACGCCATCATCTTTAGGTTAGAACAGGCCCGTCCGCTTCTGTCCTGCAATCTCATAGCGGATATGTATTCAAGCTCATCCAGTCTGAGTGAGCTGCCGAAGGATAGCTGTGACCCGATCGCGGTGCTTCGCATGCCGGACGGCCCACAGACGCCGAAGCAGCTCCTCGTCGACGAAGTCGTCGAGTTTGGCGGTGCGCAGCCCCTCCACGTAGCTCGCGAGATCCTCGACCGGCGGACACCGCTCCAGCCCGCCGAGAACGGCGGTCAGCTCGGCGGGCGAGATGTTTACGGCGGTGACCCCGACATCATGCACCTCCGCCTCCAGTCCTGCCGACGTCAGCAGGATCGCCAGCAGCCCGTTAACCGCGGTGCCCGCCCAGGTGACCAAATGCGTGTCGCCGCCCGCACGGACGAGTGTCCTGCGATCCAGCCCGAGTTCGCGATATGCGGCTCTCCCCTGATCGAGGAATTCCAGCGCCGCCGGGTCCAGATACGCGGGCCGGTCGTCATCGCCTAGGACCGCCCGGATCGTAGCGACTAGCTTATCGTCGAGAGCCTCGCTCGCCGGCCGGTTGAAGCGGGGCAGCTTGCCCGCGCGATGCTGGACGACCTCGAGCACCTTGGCACGATCGTCGACGGCCTCGACCCGCCATCGGCGCCCCGCGAAGCCGACCAGGGATCCGACCCCGAGCACGTTCACGATGGGCAACGTGCCGATGGTCCGTCCGCCAGCGACTAGCCGCCACTCCTGGTCGCTCGAGAAGACCGCGTAGAAGTCGCGTCCGGCCACCAGCCTCTCGCCCGACTCCCCCAGCATCAGAAGCCCCTGCGAAGACTGCTCTAGCAGGTCGACGCCGGGACGCGCCGCACCGCGGAGCAGGTCGGCGTAGTCGCCAAGAGTCATCTCAATGAAGCTGTCCGGCCCCGCCAGCGCCTTGCGGGCCGGTCCCGGCTTCACCGCTCCGCCCGAGGCGATCAGCGAGAGCGTCTGGTGGAGGACGACCGTCGCCAACGAAGGATCCGAGCGGGCGGATTCGACCCAGTTCTCCTGCAGCAGCCGCACGCAGGCGACGGCCCGCGCCGTGTCGAGGCGGAGACGATCGAGCTGGTCCGCATCTGCCGCGAGATGCTTCTCCCTGACGTATATGCGCAGCACGGCGGGCTTCCCGCGCCTCCCGCTTCGGCCCAGCCGCTGCTTGAGCCCCGCCATCGACCGGGGCGCGCCGATCTGCGCGACCGACGTCACGCTGCCGAGATCGATACCGAGTTCCAGTGTCGTGGTCGCCACCGCCGTGGTCGGCAGGACGCCTTCCTTCAGGCGCGTCTCGAGAGTCTCACGAAGCTCCTTGGAAAGGCTCCCGTGATGGGGGAAGAACTCCTCGGGCACGCGAGCGCGCTCGCAGCGCTGGCGAAGCCGGTCCGCAAGCGCCTCCACCGTCCTGCGGGAGCCGCCGAAAACAAGATTGTTCGATCCGCGCAGATTGGCGAACAGGTGGTCGGCGATGCGGCTCAGCGCGTCCTCGGCACCGTCCTCGGCGATCTCGTCGATCCCCTCCGAGTCGGGCGGCTCCTCGTAACCGCGCACCTGAAGCCGAACGGCCGGCCCACCCGCGGCGGCGCGCAGCACGGCGACGCGCTCGGGCGATACCTTGTTCACCCAGGAGCGCGCCAGTTCCGCATCGCCGAGCGTCGCGGACAACCCGACCCGCCGCGGGCGCGTCTCCGCCAGCCGGTCGACCCGCCGCAGCAGCGAGGCGAGATGCAGGCCGCGTGGACCCTGGAGGAAGGCGTGGAGCTCGTCGACGACGACGGCGAGCACACCGCGGAAGAGGCCAGCCGCCTCGCTCGGCCGGCGCAGCAGCAGGGCCTCGATCGACTCCGGAGTGATCAGAGCCACGCCCGCCGGATCCCGCAGAAGTCTCGTCTTGGGGCCCTGAGGAGCGTCGCCGTGCCACCGGGAGAGCGGCAGCCCCAGCCGCTCGCACAGGTCCTCAAGTCGGCGGTGCTGGTCGTTGATCAGCGCCTTCAACGGGCTGACGTACAGGAGCCTCAGGCCCTTCGTCCGGGCGGTGGCCGCGAGGGTGAGGAGCGGCAGGAACGCCGCTTCGGTCTTGCCCGAAGCGGTGCCCGCCATGATGATGACGTCGTCCTCCGATCCCAGGATCGTCCGCGCCGCCTGGTCCTGGATCTCCCGAAGACCCGACCAGCCCTGGTCACGGATCCAGCGCAGGACCTCGGGATGCAGCCGGTCGAAGGTCGACGGCTCAGATGCGGAGGTCGACAAGCTCGTCGTCCATCTCCGCGCCGTCCGCATCCTCCGGTTCCGGCGCGACACCGCCGAGCAGCTCGCGCCAGTCGGTGCCGGGGTTCTGCTCAAGCACGGATAGGAACTGCACGAACGCCTTGATCGTGTTCCGCGGCGTACGGAAGTAGGCCTCGCCGATCCGCCTATTGCAGTGCTCCATGAAGCCGGTGAGCGCCGCATCCGGGACGAGAACGTCCGACGCGTCACCTAGCGCGAACACCGAACGTATGTTGGACAGGAGCACGAGGAGATCCTCGGGCGAGAGGCTCTGAAGTCGGAGGACGGGGCCGGTCATGTCTATGCGGCCGTCGGTGGCGAAGCTGTTCTCCGCCAGGCGGGACTGCAGGGCTTGGTAGCTGTAGAGTCCGCGGCGGCTGTCAAGCAGGAAGTCCGGGGTACCGCCGAACACGAAGCCCAAGCCCTCGACGTTGCCCTGCAGCGTGTCGTTCAGGATGCGCAGGATCTGCTCGTAGTTCTGGTTGCGAGCCTGGGCGCTCTGCAGCTTGTAGAGGTTCACCATCTCGTCGAACATGACGAGCAGTCCGGCGTAACCGGCGATCCTGACGAAGCCGGCAAGCAGCTTGAGGCTGTCATAGACGTCGGAGTCGTCGATGATGCTCCGCACCGGCAACGCCTGCCGAGCCTCCGTCTTCGTGGGATACTCGGCGCGGAGCCACCGCAAGGCGGCGGCCTTGAGCGCGTCGTCGCCGTCCTCGTGCGCCCGCCAATACGCCTTGAGCACCGTCGCGAAGTCGTGGCCGCCGATCATGTCGAGGAGTGGAGCGAGCCGACGATCGATGGTCTGCGCGACCGGGACGCCCGCATGCTCCGCCTCGCGTACGCAGTCGGTGACGAACCGCTCGACGAGGCTCGGCAGCGCGCCACCCTCCGGCTTCGTCCGGGTCGCCATGTTGCGCACAGCCTCCGCGTAGAGGCCGCGCGCCTGCCCCGCCGTGGCGTGAAGCCGTCGGTCAGGGGCGAGGTCGGCGTGGATCGTCACGAGCTTGCGCTCTAGCGCGATCAGGCGGACGAGGTTCAGGAAGAAGGTCTTTCCCGCCCCGTATTCCCCGATGACGAAACGGACCGCGGAGCCCGCGTCCGCGATCCGGTCGATGTCACGGACCAGAGCCTCCACCTCGCGGGAGCGACCGACCTGAATATGGCGAAGTCCCACACGGGGCACGACGCCGGCCGAAAGCGCCTGCACGATCAGATCACGGTCCTTGCGACGGATGGCGTTCAAGCGGCGACTCCCATAGGCTGCAGTTCCTCGACCATGTCCGGCAGGACGAACACGTCGCCGTCCTCCTCGACCACTGGGCCGCCGAAGCGGTCGAAGCCCCATTCGTTGATCGTCTCGAGTGCCCCCTCGGGCATGAGGCGAAGTTCGAAGGCGAGCGTCTCGAACGAGTTCCGCGCGAGCGGCCCGGCGACCAGGCGCTCGAGGAGCGCCGAGTGCGGTCCGTCGAGCCCCTCGAACGCCGTGACCACTGACACAGGCGGAGCAGCGGCGGGCACCAGCGTCTCGACCTCCTCCTCGGTGAAAATCGTGGCGAGAAGGGCGGACACCCGGCTGGTTTCGTGGCGAACCCGCTCAAGCCGCGCAGTGTCGATAGGGACGGCGGCACCGTCCCGAACGGGCGGAAGCGGCACAATGCGCTCCGGCACGGGGTCGACCACCGACACGGGGCCCTCGTCCTCCGCGGCCCTGTGGAGGGCCGAGTAAAGATTCGCTACCGGCAGCCCCAGGGCCATGTGGAGCGCCTCCAGGAAACGGACCTCGTCGGGCGCGATGCGGCCGTCAGCGAGCACCGCCTCGATGGCGGCGCCGACGAGTTCGGATCGGTGTCCGGGAGCCACCTCGCCGAGCTTCTTGAGGGCGGCCCGAATCTTGGGTGGATCGGCGGCAAGCGCTCGGGCGTGAGCCATGAGCCTCGCCACCTCCACGTCGGTGAGGTCCTGCATGCCCCGGAGCCGGCGCTCGAGTGCCTCGACCTCGCTCGGCGCGACCTCCCCGTCGGAGGCCGCGGCCAGGACCGCCACCTCGACCGTCCCCCTGGCCGCGGCGTACGCCGCCCGGTCGTGTTCAACGGCGCAACCGCCCGCGCCTTGGAAGACGGCCATGCGCGAGCTGCCGCGCAGAGCGGCCGCGGCCCCATACCGCCGGTCCGGTTCGAACCCGAAGTCCAGCGCATCGAGAGCGGCACAGAGCTGTCGGACGAGCTGGGCGCCGAGTTTCGCGTCGCCTTCCTCGATGTCTAAGTCGAGCGCCCGGGCCACCTCCGCCGCGGTCGGGCAGGACGGGGCTCCGGCGAGTTGGCGAAGCGCCTCCCGGCAAGCGGCGAGAGAGGCGCGATCGGCGCGGATGGCGGCCGGCAGGAGAAGGTCGCCACGCAAGCGGCCCTTCGCCTCCGGGTCCCGCCCAAGCAATCGGCTGTAGGGCGACAGGTCCTCCATGCATACGTCGAGCATGGCCCGCAGCGGTCCGAGCGGAGCCGACGTGCCCGAGATGTCCGGCAGACCGTCGATCGCGAGCTTCACGCTAAAGGTGCCGCTCGCCGCCCTGTACTCGTGCCGCACGACAGACTTCGGCGTGCGCACCTTCAGTCCGTCGGGATGGCGTTCGGCGAACCGATACGACCAGAGCGCCCTGAACTCCTCGAAGCAGCGCTGCCCGGGCGTGCGGAGGTGCACGTCCGGGAGTGCGAGCACCCACCTCAGCGCGTCGTCGGCGTCGAAGGGCCTGCCGTCCCGCAGACGTTCGCCGAGCCGCAACCGGACGTCGAGCGGCAGCTCGAGGTCCCAGGAGCTGGCACACGCTGCGGTCGGCGGGCCCTCGTCCCGATCCTCGTAGATTGCCGCGAGCGCTAGGAACCTCGCCGCGTAGCTCTGGAACGAGTAGTTCTCGCCATGGATGACGAGGAGGCGTCTCACCTCGGCGAAGATCTCTCCCGCCTCGTTCCGCTCGTCGTCGACGAGGAGCCGCTGCTCGAGCCCGTAGAAGAAGAGAAAGACGTAGCCGATCGGGATGGTGGGATTCGACCTACCGCGGGCGATCCAATCGAGATAAGTCCAGCGGGCGCGGGGATCGAGGCGCGAATAGGACGGCCAATACGACAGGGTGTCGCCCGTCGGGTCGCCTCTCGGATTTACGGGAAGGAAGGGATCGATGCGGCTGTGATCACGTCTCGGGTCCTGATCACGCGGGGCTCCGTAGGGCACGAGATCGACCACGAAGTCGTGACCGCCAGCCTTCAGGCTGGTGCGGGTCCGAATCCAAGAGCGGCCGCGTTCTGATGGCGGCGAGACCCCCGAGTCTACTCGCGCCACACGCTCGGGCGGGCGTTTCGGGAGGTGGTCAGGCATGAACGGTGTCGGGCGGTCACGCTCCACCTCGCGCCAATTTCGCAGCGATGGGGCCGACGCGGCGACCCTGGAAGCGGTCCGATCAAGGTGACCCCGCGCCTGATCCAGGGTCGAGAACGAATAACCTCCCGCGACGAAGCGGCCGTTTTCATCCAGGCGGATGCCGGGCGGCAAATCGACCGGCCCTTCCGGCGATGGCGCGGCGACGTCGCGCGCCTTCCCGACAACGGTATCGGGGCGCTCTATTCCGAGCCCATCCCGCGGGTGCGGCGAAGGGCTAACGAAGGCCGGTCCTTCCTCAGGTGAACTCGAAGAGCCTTGTGGACCGTCTTCGCGGACGGCTTCGTCCGACCAGAAGGCATCCCGCCCTCCGCCGTCCGATCCCAGCATCTCGCCAAATCTCCGCGCGACACGCGCGAGCCAACCTGAAGCCATGCACGCTTCTCCCCCGGAGCGATGCTGCCCTGTATGTACGCAGAATTCCAGTGGGATCGGCGAATGAACTAGTCACTCGCCCCGTTCCGGCACGACGTCGGGCATGGCGCTCTGGTTAGGCTTGCGGCAAGATGACCTTGGGACCGGCGGCGGCCGGTGGATTCGCAATCGCTTACGCGAACGCGGCGAGGGGGATTTCCGCGAAGATGAGTGTCACAGAAGTTCCAATCGTTCCGGTGATCGTCGGACTTGTCCTGCTGGGATTCGCGATCGCCTTCGTACGCGGATTCTTCCTGCCGGCGCTCCAGCTCGACCGGACGCTGGACGCGATCAACGCGCGACTCGATGCAGAAAGAGCCGACGGCCGTACGGACCTCACCAGCTGCTTCAGCGACGACCCGAAGATCCTCTCCATTTGGAAGGAGTTCAAGGAGACGCTTCACGTCCAGAGAGAATTGGACCCCACAACGGGCGAGATGAATGAGAAGGCGGTGCGGTCGACTGTGCCGGCCGAGGCATATCTTTCCCCCCACGCCGTCGTCGACGCCCGGGTCCACACGGAATTCTTCAAGCACCTGCCCGGCATTTTCACGGGCATAGGCATCATCGGGACGTTCTCGGGCTTGCTAACCGGCCTCAGGACGTTCCAGATCTCCGAGGATTCCGGCGTCGTCCGGAACAGCCTGACGTCCCTCCTGCACGGCGTCAGTGAGGCCTTTTTCGTTTCGGCGTCGGCGATCCTCTTGGCGATGCTCGCGACGGTGGTGGAGAAGTTTCTCCTCAACAGACTCTACGGCAAGCTCGCACGGCTGACGCACACCGTCGACGAGGCCTACGTCGCCGGAGCTGGCGAGGAATATCTGGCGCGCCTGGTCAACTCGTCCGAAGAGTCCGCAAGTCAGACCCGCATCCTGAAGGACGCGCTCGTCTCCGATCTCAAGGAGATCCTGACCGACCTTGCCGAACGTCAGATCGAGGCCACCAACAGGCGATCAGGCGAGCTTGGCGCGTCGATCGCTGGCGCCCTGACCGAGGCCCTCAAGACGCCACTCGACCAGATCGCCGGCGCCGTCGGCCAAGTCAGCCAGGACCAGTCGTCGGCGGTGACGCGGCTGCTGACGGACGTGCTGGCGAGCTTCAGCGAGCGGCTGGAGAACATGTTCGGTAGCCAACTCTCCGGTATCGGCGACATGCAGCAGCGTACGGTCGACGCGATGCAGACCGCAGTCGCGAAGCTTGAGGAACTGACCGCGAACGTGGAAGCCGCCGGCGCGAGGACGACGGACGCGATGGCGACCAGGCTCGAGGAGAGCGTGAGGGCCATCGAAGCTCGGCAGGCCGCGACGACGGATGAGCTCAGGTCCGTCCTGGGCGAGATCCGGTCGACCACGGGCGCGATGCAGGCCGAGACGCAGGATCGCCTGCAGGGAATGCTGGCTGAAATGGGGCAGCGCATGTCCGAGGCCGTCACCGCAGTGGAGCGACAGGCGGCGGAGCGAAGCCGGCAGGCGTCCGAAGAGGACAGCCGCCGTGTGGAGCAGACCGTCGGCGAGGTCGGACGCATGCGTGGCTCCGTCGACGAACTCTCGACGGGCGTCGCCCAGCTGCTCGAAGCCTCGAAGGAGATGGCCGAGGGCATTGAACGGACGACCCGGGATGCGTTCGCCAGACTGAACGGGGGTGCCGACACGCTTCTCGCCGCGGCGAGCCGGTTCGAGGCCTCCGGAAGGGAGGCGGCCGGCAGCTTCGATCGCGTGGCCGCGGTGACGAGCGGACTCGCCGATGCTGCGGGCAGCGTCGCCGGTGCGGCGCGCGGCCTGGACGGTGTCGTGGCGGACCACCGCGCGGCGCGCGACTCCGTCGCGGCCATGGTCGAGAGTCTTCGCGGGATCGTCGAGACGGCGTCGAAGGAAGCCTCGATCACGGCCGACGTGCTCGGCCGCATCGAGGGCGCGGCGCAGAAGCTGGCCGCCGCGCAGGCGGAAGCCGACGGGTTCCTCGACGAGGTCGTCGACGTGATAGAGCAGTCGCACCTCAAGTTCGCCGAAGGCATGAAGGGCACAGTGAATGAGGCGAACCGCCAGTTCCACAAGGAGCTGACCTCGGCGACCGGGCTGCTCAAGGACGCGATCCAGGAATTGGAGAACGCGGTCGTTCCCAACCCTCGGCAGGCGGCCTGACCTGAATGTTCGGTCAGCGCACTTGGACGCCTGTGAGGGCGCGGGAAGAAGGCGAGAAGCCGTTCTGGATCTCCTTCGCGGACCTGATGAGCGCCCTCATGGTGCTGTTCCTCCTCGTCATGAGCGTCGCCCTCCTCGCGGTCACTAGGACGATCAGCGAGCGCGAGCGCCTCGAGACGGAGAGGCAGACGGCGATCGAACGCCTGCTCGTCCGCATCGAGCAGGCGGCGCGTCGCGAAAAGGGCATCCACGTCGACCGCAACCGGGCGGTGATCGACTTCGGTGATCGCGCCCGCTTCGACACATCTAGCTTCACGCTCAATCCCGATCAGGAGCGCCTGCTACGCGCCTTCGTGCCGCAGATACTCTCCATCGCGCGCGACGAGGGCGGACGCCGCTGGCTGAAGCGCATCGTGGTCGAAGGGTTCACCGATCGCCGCGGCAGCTATCTCTACAACCTCAATCTCAGCCTTCAGCGGAGCCAGCGCGTCCTCTGCGCACTGATGGCGCCGCCCACCTCCGGCGAAATGGCGATGGGCAGGAACGAGTTGGAGGAGATACGTCGCCTGTTCCTCGTCGGCGGCTACTCGTCCAATTCGGCGAAGGCCTCGCTTGACGCCTCGCGCCGCATCGAGCTGCGGCTCGAGTTCTTCGGGGTCGACGAACCCTCCCGATCGCCCGCTCCGGCCTTCGAAGGGGACTTCGGCGCATGCGCCCTCTAAGCCCGCGTGCCTCGGGATTGCGGGATCGCATGGCGATCGCGACCGCCTCCATCCTCGACGGGATGGCGGAACCCGACCTTTCGGGGATCAGGGCGCAGGTGAGCGCTCTTCGTGCCATCGTGGGCGGCTCGGGCTCTTCGGCGGGAGGCGCCCCGGACAGGATCCGCGCGGCCGTCGCGTCGTTCCGGGATACGGGCCGGCTTCCCGACGTACGCGCCGCGCGGCTCGTCTGCTGGGGCACGACGATAGCGCCCCTCTCCCAACCCGCCTTGATCGAGGACGGCGAGCGCTTCGCGCCTCTCCTCGACGAAGTCGACGTCTTCAGGACGGCGCCGCGACCCTACCGCCGCTGCTGGCGGGGATTGCTCGACGGCTACCTGCGCTACGACCCCGACGGTGCATCGGCAGCGGGACCCGGCCGCCGTAACTGGGGGCTCCTACGGGAATACCTCAACGACAACCTGAGCGGCCTCGAGCGAGCCGGCCAGCCACCGGACTGGCTGACCGTGATGGACGAGCACGCCAACATCCTCACCGAGGATCCCTGCGGGCGATACGGGGCCACGCTTGTCGAGACCTCCCACGATCCCCTGGAGCCGCTCAGACGCGAGCTGTCGGCCGGCGATTCCTCGTGGTTCGGCCGAAGGATCTTCGAAGCGCAGATCTCCGCCGCCGTGGCGTTCGACGACAGGCGGCTGCGACTGGCACTGCCTCGCGTGCTCGAGCTGATCGACGCACATCCACTGCTCGCGGACGCGGCGCTCGCACGGGTGCTCGACCGCTACGCGGAAGTCGTCCCCTGCGAGGTCGAGCCGGAACTACGCGACGCATCGGTCTATCGCTGGGGCAATCCCTGGCTCGGATGGAACGACAAGAAGTGGACGCAGGTCGCCGACGGCACCCGCCAGATGGTCTCCTCGTGGCTCAAGCTGCGCTTCATCGAGACCTTCTTCGGCCTGCTATCGGAGGACAAGGCCAACGACCAGCGCCGCATCGCCTTCTGGAAGGGGCAGGTCGAAAACATCAGCGATATGTACTTCGCGCTCGGCGATGCGGCCTACTCGGACCCGAGACCTGACTTCCGGGCGCTCCACCGGGACATGAAGGGAAGGCTGCTGAAGCTCGAGAACGGCGGGGGAGCCCGAAACAACGCCTTCATCATGCACGTGGGCCGCCACGTATTCGTCGAATTCGGGGAGAAGGGGAACGCGATGTTCGCGTTCGACGGTGGCGCCCTCCCTTTCGATCTCTCCTGGCGCTCCGTCTCCGGGAACAAGACCGCACTGAAGCATCCCTCGCACGTCGCCAGGGTCATCCACACGGACAGCCTCGGGGAGCGCTGGGAGCGCAAGATCGAGAGGGAGATGACGAGGCTCGGCGCCCGTGGGTCCGCCTCTCTCGCCGCATCGGGACCGCAGTCGCGAGCACCGACGAACCCGGTCCCAACAGCTGGCGCAAGGGCCACGCCGGGATCGCGACCCGCGACGATTGACGCGTACCCTCCGCGGCAGGCTGCCACCGCAGCACGTCGCCCCGCGGCAGGGCCGTCGTCCAGTGCATCTCCCCGGATTCCGGATGGCGATCCGGCTGCGTTCCTCGCGGAGAAATCCATAAGGTCGATCGACCTTCGGGATCGCGGTGGGGCCTTGTGGGCTTACGTCCCCCGACACGGTCCGGTGGCCGCCGAACTGTCGCGCAGGGGCTTCGTCTGGGCGGAGCGCAAGGGCGCATGGTGGCTGAAGCCGTGATCTGGGGACGACGCAGCAAGGTGGCGGCCGCGCCCGTCCAATCGTACGAGCCGCGGGCCACGGTCGACGAGTTCGGACTCCTGGTAGCCACGCCTTCGAGCGGAGATCGAGGAACGGCGGTCGAGGCGCTCATGGAGCAGCTCGCCGAGGAGGGGCTCGCCGAACGGCTCGACCGGGGCCACCGCCTCCCCTGGCGCCAACTCTACCTGCTGCTCGATGACGAGGAGGCACGGTCCGAACTCTCGATCACCGGCCTTCCGCCGATCAGCCGGGCCACCCCGAGACTGGTGAGCCGTGGCTCGCTGACGGACGCCACCTTCGCCGTCGCCATGGACGGTTGGCTTGACGCCGATCGGCGGGCGCTGCCCGGCGCCGCCCTGCGCGGTGGCGCCCTCGAAGTGGACGGGCGATCCAGCCTCTTAGACCCAGCTGTCTGGCGTCTCGTCGAGAGGGTCCGCGCCTTCGCCAGGAGGCCGGAGGCGGAAAGGGGCGAGACTGCCCAGCGACGTGCATGGGGGTCCATCCGGTCCGATGCCGTGGCGGCGGGCGCCTCCCTCGACGACTTCCTCCTCAGAACGGTCGTCCTCACGCCGGAACGGCTGCAGATGGCGCTTCGGCGCTCGACCGACCTCGGGCTGGTCGAGGTAGAACCCTGGTTCGAGGGCGCGCCCGCCGATTGGCTGGCGGCATTCGACCGGTCGGCGACCGTACGCGACCGCTATGACCTCCCTACCGCGGACGGTATCGTCCAAGTGGTCGTGTCGCCTCAGGTCGCGACCGTGTTGAACGAGATCAAGCGCATGCCTGGTCGGAGGGTGACCGGCGCGCGGGCTGAGGCGTTCCTCCTCAACCCGGTCGCAGCGCTTGGCCCGGATGCCGCGGAGGTGGTCGACGCCGCTCAGTTCGAGGCCGCACGCGAGGAGGCGGGGATCGTCTTCGACCGGTTCGCCGCGATAACGCCCGGTCTGCGCGGGATGGCGGGCCTCGGACTGCTGGTCACGACTGGAAGCGACGGGGAGGTCGCCACCGAGGAGGTCTGGCTCGAGGACGACGACGTCCGCGAATTCGTGGCGCTCGTACGCGCCAATCTCGAGCGCGGCCTGCAGCTCTGCTCGTGGGACGGCTACGAGTTCGAGCTCGACGGTGACAGCGCCCTCCATTGCGATGCGCTGATGTCGGCACTGGAGCATCTCGATGCCGGACTGATTACGCACGGGGAGATCTACGACCTCGCCGGCTACTCCGATCGCGTGGAGGGCATCGGTCGCGAGGACGCCTTCTACTCGCCCCATATCGCCCGCAAGAAGGATGGCGAAGGCTGGTTCCCGGAGAATCTGGTCCCGGTCGTCGGCTGGAGCGATCCGGAGACCGGGGAGCCGGCCTTCCTGCCGCTGACGGACGACCTCGCGGCGGAATTGAGGAATGGGGTCGACGAGGCCATTCGGAGCGGCTCCGACGCCGTCCCGCTGGCGGGCTGTCCCAAGCCCCTCCCCCTCCGGGAGGCGCAGGCGATCGTGTCGACCTTCCGCCGGGCCGAGGTCGCGGCTGCGAGCGGTGCACTGGAACCGGTGAAGCGGGCGCCTCGAGGGCCGAAGCCGACGCTCATCCTGAAAAGCAACATCGGTCAGGTGGACTACAGGGAGGAGCGGCTCGCCGCCCTCAACGAACCCGGAGGGGCGGCGCGCCTGCCGGAGAAACTGCGTGCCGGCGTCGAGCTGAAGGAGCATCAGCTCGCCGGCCTCGCGTGGATGCAGCATCTCCTGTCGCTTGCGCCGGACCGCTGCCGCGGGGCCTTGCTTGCCGACGATATGGGACTCGGCAAGACGCTGCAGATCCTCTGCCTGATCGCACGAGCGCGGGAGGACGACCCGTCCACTCCGCCAGCGTTGGTCGTCGCGCCCCTCTCCCTGCTCGAGAACTGGCGCGAGGAAGCAGGCAAGTTCCTCGAGGACGGCGCATTGCGCATCCTCACCGCTTACGGCGATGGTCTCGCCGGGCTGCGCGTCGACCGGGCCGCCGTGGACGAGCAGCTCAGACGGGAGGGCCTGGTCCGGTTCCTCAAGCCGGATTGGCGCGGCGACGCGGACCTGGTGCTGACGACCTACGAGACGCTTCGCGACCTCGAGTTCTCGTTCGCCCGCGAGAGATGGTCGGTGATGGTCTGCGACGAGGCGCAGAAGATCAAGAATCCGAATGCCGCGATGACGCGCGCCGCGAAGAAGCAGCAGGCGGCGTTCCGCATCGCCTGCACGGGCACGCCGGTCGAGAACAGCCTCGTCGACCTCTGGTGCCTGTTCGACTTCGTGCAGCCCGGACTGCTCGGGGCCCTCAACGAGTTCGGTACGACATACCGGCGACCGATCGAGGCCGATGGCACCGACGATAGGGCCAAGGTCGAGGAACTGCGTGCCCTGATCGCGCCGCAGCTGCTGCGCCGTATGAAGTCGGAGGTGGCGGCGGACCTCAAGCGGAAGGTTGTGGACGAGTCGAGCCGTACGCTGGCGATGAGCCCGTACCAGCGCGGCCTGTACGTGGGCGCGATCGAATCCTTCCGGAGAGAGCAGCGGCCCGGCGCCCACCTCGCGCTCCTCCACCGCCTGAGGTTGCTCTGCTCCGAGCCGGCCGGCGAGACCACCTCCTACCCCGCCCACGAGGAATACAGGACGCGTTCGCCCAAGCTCGACTGGCTCGTCACGACCTTGGAGGAGGTGCGGCGAAGGGATGAGAAGGCGATAGTCTTCTGCGAGTTCAAGGACATCCAGCGGCTGCTGCGCCACTACATACGGACGATCTTCGGCATCCCCGTCGACGTGATCAATGGCGACACGTCCGCGGTGGCGGGTGCCTCCGACGGAAGGCAGGGTCGCATCCGCGCGTTCCAGGAACGGCCCGGCTTCGGCGTGATCATCCTGTCGCCGGTGGCGGTCGGCTTCGGCGTAAATATGCAGGCCGCCAACCACGTCATCCACTTCACCCGCACTTGGAACCCAGCCAAGGAGGACCAGGCAACCGACCGCGCCTACCGCATTGGCCAGACCAAAGACGTGTTCGTCTACTACCCGACGGTCTCTGCGCCAGACTTCAAAACATTCGACGTTAAGCTGGACGAGCTTTTGGAATCCAAACGAGCGCTGGCGGGCGACATGCTGAACGGAACGGGCGAGATTGGCGCGCGCGAGTTCGATCTCGAGGAGCTAAGACCAGAAGGCGCCGCGACGTAGTTTGGTGAATTGCGGCCCGGCAGCCTGCAGGCGCCGACCTCACTTGATCGGCCGTGCGTTCATTCTGCGACGGCAACTTCTGGGTGGAGCACGGTCTGACAAATGTGAGCGGCTGGCCCTTATATTCTGATAATCTTCGTTGTCGGGAGAGACGATACCGTGGCCGCCACCTGCTCGAGAACGCCTTCTGACGCCTCAAGGACTCCCGTCGTGTCGCCATGACGTGACCCCGGTCTTTCATCCAGCGGCAACCAGAGACCGACCGTGGTTTTCGCGCATAAGCGCAGGTGAAGCAACGGGCGGGGTTAACCCCGCCC
>NZ_JAXCMJ010000040.1:0-59752 GCF_038084995.1 Sphingomonas sp. 2378 | reverse complement strand
GACCAGCAAGGCGATCGCGCGCGCTGATCGCCTTGCTGGTCATCGGCGGGGTCGCGGCGGTGCTGGCAGCGTGGCGACTGCCGCCCTTCGCGACCGATCGCCAGTCGACCGACAATGCCTATGTGCGCGGGCGGACCACCGTGATCGCGCCGCAGGTCAGCGGCTATGTCACCGCCGTGCTGGTCAAGGATTTCGAGACGGTGCGCGCCGGACAGCCCCTCGTCCGCATCGACGACCGCATCTATCGCCAGCGCGTCGATCAGGCGACCGCCCAGGTCGAGGCGCAGGCGGCGACGCTGGCGAACAGCCGACAGGCCGCCGCCTCGCGCACCGCCAGCCTCGCCGCGCAGGACGCCGCCGTCGCCAATGCCGAGGCGCAGCTGATGCGCGCGCGGGCCGACATGGCGCGGGTCGACGACCTGGTCACCGACGGATCGGTGAGTTTGCGCGAACGCGACCAGACGCTGGCCACGCTGCGTCAGGCGCAGGCCGCGCTCCGCCAGGCCCAGGCCGCGCGCGAGATCGCCCGCCAGGATATCCGCACCGTCCAGGTCGGGCGCGGTGGCCAACAGGCGGGCGTCTCGGGGGCCGAGGCCGCGCGGCGGCTGGCACAGATCGACCTCGCCAACACCGTCATCCGTGCACCCGAGGATGGTCGCCTGTCCGAAGTCGGCGTGCGGCTGGGCCAATATGTGACGGCGGGATCGCAGTTGATGTTCCTGGTGCCGCCCGAAACCTGGGTCATCGCCAATTTCAAGGAAGCCCAGACCGCGCGCATGGCGGTGGGACAGCCCGCCAGCTTCACCGTCGACGGGCTGAACAATGCCCGGCTGAAGGGCCATGTCGAGCGGATCTCCCCTGCCGCCGGGTCCGAGTTCGCGGTGCTGAAGTCCGACAACGCCACCGGCAACTTCACCAAGGTGCCGCAGCGTATCGCGGTGCGCATCCGCGTCGATCCGGGCCAGCCCCTGGCGGCGCGCCTGCGTCCCGGCATGTCGGTGCAGGCCAGCGTCGACACCTCGGTTGGACCGAGCGTGCGATGAGGTGCGGCATTGCCCTTCCCCTTGCCGCCGCGCTGTTACTGGCGGGATGCATCGGCCCGCGTCCGGAACGCCCCGCCGATACCTCCGTGGTGCCGCCCCCCGCCTGGCGCACATCGCTGGGACCGGGCAGCCCGATCGCCGCCGACTGGTGGCAGGCCTTCGGCGACCCGCAATTGACCGCGCTGGTCTCGCGCGCGCTGGCGGACAGCCCCGATCTGGGGAGCGCCGCCGCACGGGTGGAGGAAGCACGCGCCCAGGAACGCCTCGCCCGTGCGCAGCTTTCGCCCAACATCACGGCGGGCCTGCCGCTGACCGAGGGGCGCAGCGTCACCGCCTTCGGCGCCGGGCTCGACCAGTTCGGGTCGCAGCCGGTCGTGCAGGCCAGCTACGACTTCGACCTGTTCGGTCGGTTGCGCAACGCCCGCGCCGCCGCGCGCGCGCAATTGCTGGCGACCGAGGCCGCGCGCGACACCGTCCGCCTCGCCCTCGCCGCCGGGGTGGCGAGCGGCTATGTCACCTTGCGCGCACTCGACCACCGGCTGCACATCGCTGAGGAGACGCTGGCCGCGCGCGCCGACGCGCTGCGCATCGCGCGGCGGCGGGCGACGACGGGCTATACCTCGAACCTGGAATTGCGGCAGGCGGAGGGCGAATATCGCGCGACCGAGCAACTGGTCGCCGCTGCCCGGCTGGCGGTGACGCGCCAGGAAAATGCGCTCAGCGTCCTGATCGGCGGCGTGCCCGGCCCGATCCCGCGCGGGCTACCCATCGACCGGCTGGTCCGTCCCGCCATTCCGGACGGCCTGCCCGCCGACCTGCTGCGCCGCCGACCCGATCTGTTCCAGGCGGAACAGGCGCTGGTCGCTGCCGATCGCTCACTCGACAGCGCACGCGCGGCGATGCTGCCCAGCCTGGGGCTGACCGGCTCGGCGGGCGTGGTGCTGTCCAGCGCGCTGGCCGACCCGATTACCATCTTCTCGATCGGGGGCAGCGTGCTCGCGCCCATCTTCGACGCCGGACGGCTGCGGGCACAGGCGGATGCCAGCGTGGCCCGGCGCGATCAGGCGGCCTATGCCTATCGCCGCACCGCCCTGACCGCCTTTCGCGAGGTGGACGACAGCCTCGCCTCGGTCCGGCGCTCGGGCGAGCAGGCGGTGGCGCTCGCCGGGCAGCGCGCGGCACAGGCGGACGCCCTGCGGATCGCCTCCAACCGCTACCGCGCGGGCTATTCCTCCTATCTCGAACAGCTCGATGCACAGCGTGGGCTCTTGAACGCCGAACTGGCGCTGGCGGAGGCGCAGGCCAATCGGCTGACCGCCTATATCACGCTCTACCAGGCGATGGGCGGCGGCTGGTCCCCCGATGCGATCCGCGCGACGCAGCGGTAATTGGTCCGTCATGGAACGCCCAGGGCCTTGACGCGCTGACGCCAACGAACCGATTCTGGACCGAACCGGCAATGGGAGATTCGATATGGGCGTGAATGTGATCTACAAGACCAGGGCCACCGCGACGGGCGGCCGTGACGGTGCGGCGCGGTCCGAGGACGGCTCGGTCGACGTCAAGCTGGTCGTGCCGAAGGAAATGGGCGGACCGGGCGGCGACGGCGCCAACCCGGAAAAGCTGTTCGCCGCCGGTTACTCCGCCTGTTTCCTGGGCGCGATGAAGGCCGTGTCGGGCAAGGAAGGGGTGAAGGTGCCGCAGGACGCGACCGTCACCGCCGAGGTCGGCTTCGGCCCGCGTGAGGAAGGCGGCTATGGCATCACCGTCGACCTGCTCGTCAACCTGCCCGGCGTCGATCGCGCGGATGGCGAGAAGCTGATGCATGCCGCGCATCAGGTCTGCCCCTATTCCAACGCCACCCGCAACAATGTGGATGTCGGCCTGACGCTCGCCTGAGCCTCCGCCATTCCCTATCCAGAGCCCTCCGCCCGGCACACCGGCGGAGGGCTTTGCCGTTCCGAAGGACCCGATGATGACCCGCCCCACCGGCACCGAAAGCTTCGCACTCAATCAGACGATGCTGCGCATCCGCGATCCCGAGCCCTCGCTCGCCTTCTATCAGGACGTGCTCGGCATGACGTTGCTCCAGAAGCTGGACTTCGAGGAGATGCGCTTCTCGCTCTACTTCCTCGCCTATCTCGCCGAGGGAGAGGCGATCCCCGAAGACCCCGCCGAGCGCGCCCGCTTCATCTTCAATCGCGAGACCACGCTGGAGCTGACCCACAATTGGGGCACCGAGTCGGACGCGGACTTCAAGGGCTATCATGACGGCAATAGCGAGCCGCGCGGCTTCGGCCATATCGGGATCAGCGTCGCCAACGTGGCGGAAGCCTGTGCGCGGTTCGAGGCGCTGGGCGTGCCCTTCAAGAAACGCCCCCAGGACGGCAAGATGAAGGACATCGCCTTCATCACCGATCCCGACGGCTATTGGATCGAGATCCTGTCGGCGGGTGGCATGGCGGACAGCATCAGCACCGCCGGCTGACCCGGATCACAGCGCTGCGCGCGGCTGGTCGCGCAGCGTCATCCGCTCGATCAGCGGACGCAGCGAGGTCAGCCATCGCCGCACACCCTCGCGCGTCTGCTCGCTCAGGCTGAGCAATGCCAGGCGCCGGTCGGTCGGGTGCGGCGCGCTTTCGAACATGCCCAGCGACACCAGCATGTTGATCCAGCGGACCGCCGTGGTGCGTGGTACGCCCGATGCGCGATAACAGGCGCTGGTTTCCACCGGTCGCCCCGCCTCTTCCTCCAGGAAGACGAACAGCAGCATGTCGAATGCCGGGTCGGCGAACAGGCTGGCATCGAAAAATCGGCCGATCCCCTCGCGCGCGGAGCGGACCACCCGTCCGATATCCGCCGGGGCTATCCGCGCCTCGTTCTCGCTGCGCACCAGCGATTCGACCAGGGCCAGTTCGTCGCGTATCCGACGAAGCCGGTCATCGATCCCCGCCGGTTCGGCGTCCACCCCTGCATCGTAGTGGTCATCCATGACCTCCACTCTCCGACCCATTTTCCGCACCCCATCGTCCGAGATCGTGCGGCTCTACGACATACGGACCGCTATTCCGGTTCCGCTGCGTCGCCGCAATTCACCAATTAACCTGATGACGGCAAAATTAGAGTAGGTTAACCAAAAACTTAATCTTCCGATCCGGAAACGATCCCAAAATGGACTATTATTCGCGGCAGAAGATCGGCGGGGATCAGAAGAAGAGTTTGCGGATCGACAGGCGAACGGTGCGGCCCAGCGGATCGAGATAACCGGGCTGATAACCGATCGGAACCGTGCCCGCGCCGTCGGTCACCCGCTGGCGCTGGTTGAAAAGATTGTCGACCGACAGGCTGATCCGCGTGCCCCGGACCCAGGGATGCGCGCGGACCAGGTCCAGCCGCTGCCCCAGATCGGCGAACAGACGGAAATCGACCGTCGCCAGACTGCTGAAATCCAGCGCCTGTGGATTGGCGGGGGTGCCGCCATTGACCCGCGTCGCGCTCTGCCAATTGCCCGAGAAGCGCACGCCGATGCCATTGTTCGAATAGCCCGCCTGCGCCTCGACCTGATGGCGCGAGGTGCCACCGCTCGACCCGATCGCATCGCCGCGCAGCAGGTCGAGCACGGGGCCACCCGGTGCCGCATTGGCCGTCCCGGGTGCGCCGCCGGGCGCGCCCGGGCCTTCGCCACGCGGCCCCTCGCCCCCCGGCCCTTCGCCACGCGGGCCCCGTCCGCCGGGGAAGCTCATCCCGGCAAAGGGATTGGGGCCGGTGCCGGCGCGGAAGGCTTCCAGTTCCTTCTGGATCTTCGACTTGATGGGGCGTGAGACATTGACGCCCCAGCGCAGTTGCGACCGCTCGGTCCGGGCGAAGTTGATCGGGCGGGAATCGACGCGCAGCAGATTGCCCGAGCCGTCGCGCGAGAAGCGATCCGGGAAGGCCGCCTCGATCGCCGCGGTCGGCGTCGGGAAGGAGGCGATCGGATCGTCGGTGTCGATGCGGTAGTAATTGGCGGTCAGGTTGATGTCCCGCTCGCGCCACGGCTTCAGGGTCAGGCCCAGCTTCATGACATGGCGATTGTCCGCGACCAGCGCCGGATTGCCGCCCGTCACCGCCGTGATCGTCGCGGTCGTGCCGCTGACATAGTCGAACAGGCGGACATTGGGCGTGGTGATCGTCGGATTGCCCAGTTGCTGCGCGGTCGGGGCATCCTCCTGATCGGTCCAGGACGCGATGAAACGCACCCCCTCCAGCGGATTCCAGTTCGCACCGTAACCCACCGTCGTCAGCGTGCCGAAGTCCGACAGATGGTCCGCGCCGACATTGAGGTTCAACGACAAATTGCCGATCGCGCCCAGCACCTGGCGGTCGCGATTGGCGATGGGCAGGTCCAGATTGACCTGGCCGTTGACGATATCGCGCGATACGTCGCCGGTCTGGACCAGCCCGAACCGGGTCGAGCGGCTGGAGAAATCGGTCGTCTGCCCGCCCAGCTTGACGCTGGCCTGCACATCGCCCGCCGGCAGGGCGAAAACGCGACCGTTGAGCAGCGCGTCGACCTCGCCCGATGATGAGGTCGACCGCGCGAAATTGCGCGCGGCCAGCCCCAGTCCGCTCAGCGGACCATAGGGATTGGCGGTCGGATCGCCCGCGTTCAGCCGCGCCTGCAAATCGGTCACGTCCAGCCCGGTATCGGTCGCCACCCGGCTCTCGGCCCGGTCATAGGCCCCGGTCAGCGACCAGCGCCACTTGCCGATATCGCCGTTGAACGCGGTGCCCAGATGCGCGGTCAGCCCGGTGTTGTTCTGCACCAGCGGGCCATAGGCATCGCTCAGCCGCGCGACCGTCGCGCTGGTCGCAAAGGGCGAATAGGGATTGCCCGCGGGGACCACCAGATTGGCCGAGGGCAGGCCGTTCCAGCTATTGCTCTGCGTCGTCTGCACCTCGGCATTGAACGAGGCCGACACCTTGTCGAAGATGTTGCGCGCATAGACGATATTGGCGTCCCATTGCCGCTGCGCCGATTGCAGCGTGCGATAGGGGGTGACGTCGGTGCTGGTCGCCGGGCTGCCCGCAAGCTGGGCGAGGCCGGGCGCGGCGGTCAGGCCGGTCGGAAGCCCGACCACGCTGGGGCTCGTGCCGGTCAGCGCCGCGAGGCCCGGATCGGCGGTGACGATATTGCCGCCAAGCGACGCGTTGGACGAGGGCGCGACGATCCCCCGCTCCGCCTCGGTCAGGCGCGAGGTTTCGGAATAGTCGGTATGAATGCTCAGCCGTGTGTCACGCCGGATCTGCAACTGGTCGAGCCGGAGCTGCCCCATCGCCGAGCCCCCTTGCGTCGGCACCTTGCCGATCGCCTCGACCGCCAGCGAGCGGAAGCGCGGGCGCAGGACGAAATTGACCACCTTCTGATCGGCGCGATAGCCGTATTTCAGCGCGACTTCCTCAGGCAGGATGTCGACGCGCAGGATCGCCTCGGTCGGCAGGTCGCGGATTTCCTGAAAGCCCGCGATCCGGCGACCGTTGAGCAGGATCACCGGCGATCCGCCGCGCCCACTGGTCGTCTGCGGCGCCAGTTCGGTCATCAGGTCGGCGACGCTCGACACGCCGTAACTGCGGATATCGGCGGGGTTCAGTTGCTGGTCGGGCGGGATGTCGCCTGGCACGCGCCCCGGTTCGCGCCGGGCGGTGACGACGACATCGCCTTCCTCCGCGCCCTCATCCTCCGCGTCGGGGTCGGAATGGGTGGGAGCGGCGGTGGAGGGGGCGGCGGGCGTCTGCTGCGGCGGGGCGGCGGTGGTCGCCGGAGCCGGAGCCGCCCCATCGGTGCCGGCGGGCGTTTGCGGGACAGCGGGGGACGTGGTCGCCACCTGCGCCTGCGCGATCGCCGGCATCGCACTCGCCAGCATCAAACCCGCCCATAGCCGCATCGATCGTCCCTCTTCCCACTCTTCGGGTTTCGGGCGTTAGGACGCAAATGTCGCACAAATGTGCCGTGCGGGACGACATTTGTCGCGGGCGTGCAGAAGGATAGATTCTCCACGACCCCGGCGAAGGCCGGGGCCCAGGATCGGTGCAGTTCACGGTATGCGGATATGAGGCGGGGGAGGCCATCGCGACCAGCTCGCTTCTGCCTCCCCCGCCTTGTCGCTATGCCACCTCACCACCTCGCAACTGGGCCCGGCCTCTGCCGGGGGCGTGCTGGTGGCAAGGGCGGCGCTTAACCCGCGAACGCCTTCTCGATCACATAGGCACCCGGCTGCGCGTTCGAGCCCTCGGGAAAGCCCATTTCCTCGAACTTGGCGCCCAGCGACTTGATCATCTCCATGCTGCCGCACATCATGATCCGGTCGGTTTCCGGGTTGAAGCCATGCGCGCTGGGCAGCCCCGCGAACAACCGGCCATCGTCGATCAGCGCGTCGATCCGGCCCGAGGTGTGGAAGGGTTCGCGCGTGACGGTCGGGACATAGTGGAATTTCTCCGCCGCGACGTCACCGACCAGGGGATCGTCGGCCAGCTTGCCCGCCAGCTCGTCATGGAAAGCGAGATCGCTGACCCGGCGGACCGAGTGAACGATGATGACCTCATCGAACATGTCGTAGATATCGGGATCGCGCGCGACCGACAGGAAGGGCGCCAGGCCCGTGCCGGTCGACAGCATGAACAGCCGCTTGCCGGGCAGCAGCGCGTCGGCGACCAGCGTGCCGGTCGGCTTGCGGCCGAGATAGATCTGGTCACCCGGCTGCACCTTTTGCAGCTTGCTGGTCAGCGGGCCGTCCTGGACCTTGATCGACAGGAAATCGAGCTTCTCGTCATAGGCCGGGCTCGCCACCGAATAGGCGCGGAGCAGCGGTTTGCCGTTGTCGCCTTGGAGGCCGATCATCACGAACTCGCCCGACCGGAAGCGGAAGCTGTCGGGGCGCGAGACCGAGAAGGAGAAGAGATGCTCGTTCCAGTGATGGACGCTCTGAACCGTCTCGACGCTCAGCGCGGTGGTCGGGGTCAGTTCGGGCAGGGCAGTATCGGTCGACAAACCTCAAAACTCCTTTGCGCCCCGCGCCCGTCGATCGTTCGTCGGGGCGGGCGGATACGTCATGGGCGAATGAATCGGGTGGCCCTTACCAAGAATAGCGCAGGCTGCCTACAAAGGTCCGCCATGCCCCATAATAGCAGCCGTTGTTGAGGAAAGGGCCGGTGACGGGCCGCGTAGCGAACCCGTCGGGCCGGAATGCCGCCCGCCAGCGGGGCCGTCCGCCCAGGAGCGCCGTGCGAAGGCGATGCATAAATTTTTCCCCTGCTATTGATAGTGACTCTCAAATACTGCTAAGGGCCTGCCCGTGAATTGACAAGGGGTAAGCGCGGGTGGCGTCACGCCAAGCCATTGACGAACGGGCCGGACAGGCCTCGCGGGGCACCCGCACCCGGTGGTTTGCCGGGACGGCGATGGCGTGGCGCTGGTTCACCGCGATCGTCGGCGGTTATGGGTTCGCGGTGGCCGCCGCGATGCTGACCGCGCGGATACTCCCCGCGCCCGACACTATGGCGCGAATCGAGGTGACGGGCTGGCCGATGCTCTTGTCCTTCCTGGTCTATGCCGGGATCGGATTATGGGCATTGCACGAGATTCGCTTGCGGCGGGTCGGCGCGGTGGTCTGGGGCGGCGCGATCGTCATGGCGGGCCTGATCTGGTGGCTGGGCACGCGGGCATGAGCGAGGCGACGATGTCCGGCCAGCGCGGCTGGCGACAGACGATGGCCTGGGCGCATGGCTGGCTGGGCCTGATCGCCGGGTGGATCCTGTTCACCATGTTCCTGACCGGCACTTCGGCCTATTTCCGGCCCGAGATCACCCAGTGGATGCAGCCGGAGATTCGCCCCGCCACGGCGTCGACCGGACAGGCGGCGCAGTCGGCGGTGCGCCATTTGTCGCGGATCGGTCCGGACGACCTGCAATGGTATATCTATCTGCCCGATGGCCGGACGACCGCGACCCGCGCCTTCCGCATCCCCGCCAAGCCCGATCGCACACGGCGCGGCGGCGAGCTCGACCTTGATCCCGTCAGCGGCGCCCCCCTGACCGCGCGAGAGACGCGCGGGGGCGAGCATTTCTATCGCTTCCATTTCCAGCTTCAATTGCCGCACCCCTGGGGCCGCTGGCTCGCCGGGCTGTGCGCGATGGCGATGCTGGGGGCGATCGTCTCGGGCGTGATTACCCATAAGCGCATCTTCGCCGACTTCTTCACGCTGCGCTGGAACAAGGGGCAGCGGAGTTGGCTGGACGCGCACAATGTCACCGCCGTGCTCGGCCTGCCCTATCATGCGATGATCACCTATACCGGGCTCATCACGCTGGTCACCATGTACATGCCGTGGCCGGTCCTGATGAATTATGCCAAGCCCGCCCAGTTCCTTGAGGTCGCATACGGCACGCCGGCGGACGTCGCCGCCAGCGGCGTGCGCCGTCCGCTGGTCGCGATCGCGCCGCTGGTCCGCGATGCCGAGCGGCGGATGGGCGGACAGGCGACGCGGATCATCGTGCAGAATCCGGGCGATAGCGCGGCGCGCGTGACCATCGCGCAAGGATCGCGCGGCGCGATCAGCGCGCGGACGCCCACCGTCACCTATGACGGCGCGACCGGCCGCTTCGTCGCCCAGACCGGCCAGGTCGCCTCGGCGATCGGGACGGCGGGCGTCCTGCTGGGCCTGCATCTGGCGAGCTTTGCCGGACCCGCGCTGCGCTGGGCCTATTTCGTGATGGGCCTGACCGGCGCGGCGATGGTCGGCACCGGCCTGCTGCTCTGGACCGCCAAGCGACGCAAGCCGGGCGCGACGCCGTTCTTCGGGCTGAAGCTGGCCGAGCGACTCAACATCGCGGTGATCGCCGCCTTCCCCAGCGGCATGGCAGCCTATCTGCTCGCCAACCGGCTGATCCCCGCCGGGATGGAGGGGCGCGCCGAGATGGAAGTGTCCGCGATGTTCTGGACCTGGGGCCTGCTCGCGCTCGCCCAGTTCGGCCTGCCCGCGCGCCGCGCCTGGACGGCCCTGTTCGTCGTCGCCGCCGCCCTGTGGAGCGCGATTCCGATCGTCAACGCACTGACCACCTCGCGCTGGCTGATCCCTTCGCTGCTCGACGGCGATCACCTGTTCGTCGCTTTCGACCTCGCCTGCCTCGCCATCGGGATCGGCTTCGCCGTCGCCGCGCGGGTCAGTGCCCGTCCCGCCGCCCGTACTCCCACACGGACCCGCCGTACCCTGGAGCCCGCCCATGCTTGATACGATCGCGCTTTGCTTTGTCGGCTTCTGGCTGCTCGCCGCAGGCTCTTATCGCCATGCCAAGGATGCGGGCACGCTGCACGATGCCCGGTTGCGTGGTGGATTGAAGCTGTTGGGCACGGCGGTGCTGCTGCTGGCGCTGTCGGGTTGCGGGACGCAGATCACCGGCGAGCGGATCGTGCGGCTGCTGGGCGCGGCGTCGATCGGCGGGATCGCGCTCAACCTGATCCTGTCGGTGCGCGCGAGCGCGGCCTTCGCCCCCTTGCGCGCGGTCAACCGGCTTGCGGGTCGAACACGGACCAGCCGGTCCGCTGCACCAGCCGTTCGAGCGCCAGCGTACCAAGCTGCGAATTCCCGCGCGCGTTGAGGCCGGGCGACCAGACGGCGATCGAGGCCCGGCCGGGCACGATCGCCAATATGCCGCCGCCCACCCCCGATTTCCCCGGCAGGCCGACGCGGAAAGCGAATTCGCCCGAGCCGTCATAATGGCCGCAACTCATCATCAGCGCGTTGATCCGCCGCGCCCGCTGCGCTGACACGACCGAGCGCCCGGTCCCCGGATGGAGGCCCCGCGCCATCAGATAGCGCCCCGCCAGCGCCAGTTGCCGACAACTCATCGCCAGCGCACAGAAGTGGAAATAAACCCCCAGCACCCGCTCCACGGGATGATGGAGATTGCCGAAGGCCCGCATGTAGTGCGCCAGCGCCTGGTTGCGGTGCCCCGTCTCCATCTCTCCTCGCGCGACGACGGCGTCGATGACGATGTCCTCCTCCCCCGCCAGCGCCCGGACGAAGCGCAGCATCTCGCCGATCGCCTCGCGCGGCTCGTACCCGCCGAGCAGCACGTCCGCGACCACGATCGCGCCCGCATTGATGAACGGATTGCGCGGGATGCCGCTTTCGGTTTCCAGTTGCACGATCGAGTTGAACGCCGTCCCCGACGGCTCGCGCCCCACCCTTCGCCACAACTGGTCGCCGACCGCGCCCAGCGCCAGGGTCAGCGCGAAGACCTTGGAGATGCTCTGGATGGAGAAACTCTCTTCCGCATCCCCCGCCAGATGACATTGCCCATCCGCCTCGACGATGGCGATGCCGAAGCGGCGCGGATCGATCCCCGCCAGCGCGGGAATATAATCCGCCGGTTTGCCCCGGTCGGGCGCGTCCGCCATTTCGGCGGCGATATCGGCGACGATCGCGGACAGGTCCATGGTCCTCTCGTGCCGTGGGACGTTCCCTTTGTCGAGCGCCGCGAACCCGTCACAAACCGGGGTTAGGGAGCCGTCGCTTCCTCCCAAAGCACCGAAACGGACCGAAATCAGTATCATGCGCGATAGGGACACCACCCCGCCCGCCCCCGGTTTCTGGACGCTCGCCAGCGTCGAGGGATGGGAACGTTGTGCGATCCAGGGCGCCAAGTCGCTGCTCACCCTGTTCCTGCTGACCGACCTGCTGGCACGCGGCCATGCGGTGGTCGGCCTTGCCGAACTGCGCATGGCGGTCGGGCGGATGACCGGCGCGCAGGGCGACATCGCCTTCGCCTCGCAGCTTTACGGGCTGTACGGCGCGCTGACCTATCTGGTCCTGCCGCTGGGCGGATGGATCGCGGACCGCAGCGGGCGGCGACGGACCGCCATGTATGGCGGCGCGCTGCTGATGGCGCTGGGGCTGTTCGCGCTGGCGAGCCGGACCTGGGCGCTGGCGGGGCTCGGGCTGCTGATCGCGGGGATCGGGTTGCTCAAGGGCAATCTCGCCGCCGAGGTCGGCGCATTGCGCGGGAAGGCCGGTGGCGACCGGCTGTTCGCGGCCTATCTCGCCTGCCTCAACGGCGGGACGTTGCTGGGGCCGCTGTTCGGTGGATGGCTGGCGCTGAGGTTCGGGTTCGCCGCCGCCTTCGTCGCGATGGCGGCAGGCATGGGGGTCGCGATGCTGCTCCTTCGCACCGCACCGCGCGTGGCGCTGCCCCCGCCCGCGCCGGGGGAGGATCATCGGACCGACTGGGCGCGGGTGGTGCCCGCCATATTGGGGGTGACGCTGTGCTTCTGCGCCTATGAGCAGTTGACCAACATGGTGCTGGTCTGGGCCGAGGCGCGCGTCGATCTGGCCGTCGCCGGGGTCGCGATCCCACCGAGCTGGCTGGCGGCGGCGGACGGGCTGTTCACCATTGCGCTGGCGCTGCTCGCCTATCGACTCGGGCCGCGGCTTGCGCGGCATGGCCGGGAGCCGGTACCCGCGCGCAAGCTGGTCGCCGGGGGCGTAGCGATCGCACTGGCCTATGCCCTGCTGGCGTCTCTGTCGGGCGGCGCGGGACGGATCGGACTGGGCGGGCCGATCATGGCGGTGCTGTTGCTCGACATCGGCGTGGTGCTCGCCTGGCCCTCGGCGCTTGCCATCGTCAACGCCGCCGCGCCGCCCGCCCGCCGGGGGCTGATGACCGGGCTATTCTATCTCCACGGCTTCGTCGCGCATCTGGCGGTGGGGCAGTTGGGCACGCTCTATCCGACGATGGACCAGCCGCATTTCTGGCTGGTCCATGCCGCCTTCGCGCTGGCGGGGGCGGGCGTCGCCCTGGCCATTCCACGCGGTCAGGCGACCACCACCTCCACCCCGGCCAGCGCCTCGGCATAGGCCGGGGCCAGCGCCACGTCGGTCACCAGCATCGCCACATCGGCAAGCGCCGCCACCTGGATCGTGCCCGGCCGGTCGAATTTGCTCTGGTCCGCCGCGATCAGCGTGCGGCGCGAGCGCGCGATCATCATCCGGCACACGGCCGCCTCCCCGCTGTGATAATCGGCAAAGCCATGGTCGAGATTGACCGACTCGACCGACAATATCGCCAGCGCGGGCGTGAACATCGCCAGATAGTCGCGCGCGGTGGCATCGAAACAGGCGCGATACTCGTAATCCATCTCGCCCCCCGCCAGCATGATGCGGTTGTCGTTGCGCCCGCCCAGTTCGGCGGCGACCCCCACCGCATTGGTGACGACGGTCAGCCGCTGATGATCGCGAAGCGCACGGGCGACATAATGGCCGGTGGTGCTGGCATCCAGATAGATGGTCTGCCCATCCGCCACGAGTTGCGCGACGGCGGCGGCGATCCGCTGCTTGGCCTCGGCATGGCGTTGCAGGCGGGTGGCGAAGGAGCCCTCCGTCTCCACCTTGGCGATGCGCACCGCGCCGTGCGCGCGCACCACCGCCCCCGATGCCTCCAGCACGCGCAACTCACGCCGCACCGTCTCCTCGGACACCGACAGCGCCTGGGCCAGTTCGCCGATACCGTGAAAGCCACCCTCTCCCAGAAGCGCCACGATCTCGTTCTGGCGGCGCTGTCGCTTCATCATCGCTTTTCGGGCTCCTGTTATCGGTGCGATGCTAGTCGCCACCGCGTGTCGGTCAATCGCTCGTGGCATTCGGACAGAATCGCCACAGGCCGCACACAAAGACGCCGATGGCGCAAAGGCCATCGGCGCGAAGGTGCGATCCGGTGCCGGCTCGGAGCAGGCGCCGGATCGGGGGAGGGTCAAAAGGTCAGAAGGCGTAGGTCAGGTTGAGCATGTAGATGCGCCCCGTCTCGACATAGCCGCCCTTGCGGTCGTTCGAGAGATAGGCCTTGCGCTCGCTGGTCGTCGCCCAATAGCTGTGCTCGTTGAACAGGTTCTGCACCGACGCACCGATGGTCAGGCCCGAGGGCAGCGTATAGTTGACGATCAGGTTCGAGATGGTCGTCGGCTGGATATAGGTGTCCGGGCGGCTGGAGCGCAGATCGTACAGCCGGTCGCCGGTATAATTATAGTTCCACTCCGCCGCGAACCCGCCATGGCTGTAGAACAGCGCGGCGTTATACATCACCTCGGGCGCCTGGGTCATGCGCTGCTGACGGTTCTGGCCGTTGACGAAGACGTTCGCCTGCGCCTTTTGCAGCGTGACGTTCGCCTGAAGCCCCAGTCCGTCGAGCAGACCCGGCAGGCCCTTCAGCGAATAGCGGCCGAAGAATTCCACGCCATAGATCTTGCCGGTGGCGTTGGTGGTCAGGCTCGACACCTCGACCCCGCCCTGCTGTTCCGACTGGGGATTGCCCCAGATGTTATAGTCGCCGCCCGCATTGGTGGTGCCGGTCGCGAACAGGACATGGTTCAGCCTTTTGTAGAAGGGGCTGACCGAGAAGAAGTCGGTGCCCTGCCCCTTGATCTCCAGCGAGGTGTCGTAATTCCACGAGGTCTGCGCATCGAGGTTGGGGTTGGGGATGAACACCCCGGTCAGTTCGTTCAGATCGTTGCGCGTCACCCGCGTCGGGCCAAGCAGCAGGTCGAAGGCCGGCCGCGAATAGCTTTTGCGGATCGAGGCGCGGATCACCACCGCGTCATTGGGGCGGTAATTGGCGATGACGCTCGGCAACCATTGGTCGTAATGGCGGGCAGATGTCACGAACTTGCCGGTGTCGTTGCCCTGATCCTGCCAATAGGTGCCCTTGAACCGGTTATATTCGTAGCGGACGCCCGGCACGACCTGGAGATCGCCGAACTGCAAGGTCGCCATGACATAGCCCGCCAGCCGGTTCTCACGCCCGTCGAGGCGGTTCTCCTTGAGTTTCACGGGATCGAGATTGGCGAGTTTCGGGGTCGAAAGCTTCGCCACCTGGTTCTCGATATAGTCGGTATCGATCAGGAAGATCGGCACCTGCGCCGCGCCGTTCATGAACCCGCCGAGCAGCCGTCCGGGCAGCGAGGTCAGCGCGGGGCCGGTCGCGGCATAGCGCGGCGAGTTGCTGCCATCCGCATTGGGGAAGGTATATTGCAGCGCGCCGTCGTCCCCCAGCGCATTGGCGTAGCGCTTGGCATCCTCGACCTTGGCGCCCGCCGCGATCGACACCAGCCCCTGATCGGCATGGTGCCAGCTGGTGTCGAACTGCCCCTCCAGGCGGCGTTCCCAGGTATTCTCGAACTGCTGGGTGACGTACCATTGTTTCAGCTTCGACAGGTCGGTCAGATAGGCGCGCGCCGCGTCGGTCAGCACCACCTGGGGCGCGGTGCGGTCGCCGATCGAGGTGACCATGCGGTACGCCGCCGTACCGCTGTTGGTCGCGGTGCCGATATAGGGGCGGCCCGCGAAACCCGACTGGATGCGCAGGGGATAATCCTGCGACCCGCGCGAATAGGCGCCGTGATAGTCGAAGGTGAAATCGCCCGAGCGCGTCTGGCCGCCGACCTTGGTGGTCACCAGTTCCTGCTTGCTGTGTTCGGTGCGGAAATAATGCGTCGCGGTCAGGCCGTAATCCGCACGGAAGCCCGCCGCGTCATAAGAGCCGTTACCGGGGTTCGGACTGATCTGATCGGGCGCCAGGCTGGTCTGGCGCAGCGCGGTCTGGTCCATCCAGCTTTTCAGATTGTACCGGCCATAGGTGGAGTGCCAGTAGAGGTCGGTCCCCTCGCCCTTCCAGTCGAAGTTCAGCGTGCCGCCCATCCGCTCGATCCGGTTGCGGAAGGACTGCCACTGCACGCCGCGCGGGAAGAGATTGTCCAGATTGTCGCGGATCATGCCGGGGATGTTGGTGTTATATTTCTCCCAGTCATGCTGCATCGCGGTCGACTCGCCCAGCACGTGCTTCAGGCCGTAATAGGCCGAGGCATAGACGCCGAGGTCGCCGAGACGCTGCGCGGTTTCGACCTGCACGGTGCCGCCCCAGGGATCCTGGCGACGCGCATCCGCACGCCCGGCAAGCTGGCCCTGAAGGCGGATCTGGGTGCGGTGGTTGGGCAGGTCGAACGCGGTGATCGGCACCATGTCGATGATGCCCGCGATCGCATCGCCGTCGAAGCGCGCGGTCGGCGCCTTGTCGACCCGCACGGTCTGGAGCGAGAAGGGCGAGAGCAGGTTCATCGAGATGGCACGGGTGCGCGCATCGGTCTGTGCCAGCCGCACGCCGTCCAGCGAATAGGCATTGTACGACGTGTCGAGGCCGCGGATCGAGACATATTGCGCCTCGCCCGTCGCCGCCGCGTTGCGCGACTGATCGACCGAGGAGCTGATGCCCGGCAGGCGGGTCAGCAGGTCGGCCAGATTCTGCTGCGGCTGGAGGCGCAGTTCCTCGCCCGACACGACGGTCGCCAGCGACTGGCTGCGAAGCTGTTCGTCCTGCGCATCGACCATGGCCTGGCGATGGCCCTTGACGATCACGTCCTCGCCGACCTGCGGGTCGGGTTCGGCCGTGACGGGCTCGGCAACGATCGGCGCGACCGGATCGGCGGCCAGTGCCGGTCCGGCGATCAGAAAGGTGGCGGCGGTGCCGCACAACAGGCGCACGACATGCGCCCGCTTGAACGAAGCGGTCATGGAAATTCCCCCTGGAACAATCGTGATGGCGACGCCCCCCGGGCGCCTTCGATGGCCCCGCTAGGGACGGGCTGTTACAACGTGATGACTTATTGACCGTTTTTTGATGACATTCGGAAATTCGGTCGTTCTTTGCGATGATGGGCGGCAATGTTCGAACCAATGTCACAGTTCTGACCCCGAAATTCGGCAGAGACGCCCCATGTCCATCATGCCCGCCACCGCCCGCCGCCTCGCCCTGATGCTGGCGCCGTTCCTCTTTTCCGCCATCGCCACGCCCGCCGCCGCGCAATCGGGGGACGTGCCCAGGGGCATGACCTTGGACCGCGTGGTGATGCTGATGCGTCACGGCGTCCGCGCGCCGCTGGACGGCGAAGTGCCGCACGGCACCCGCACCGCCCGGCCCTGGCCCCTATGGTCCACCCCGGAAAGCGAGCTGACGCCGCGCGGTGCCGAAGCGCTGGCCATCGAGGCGCGTGCCGACCGGGCGGACTGGATCGCGCAAAGATTGCTCTTCGCGAAAGCCTGCCCCGCGCCCGGCACGGTACGCATCCGGACCAACAGTTCGTCGCGTACCATCGCGAGCGGGGCCGCCTATGCCAAGGGCCTCGCCCCCGGCTGCACCCTGCCCGTCGAGCACGAGCCGATGGGACAGGTCGATCCGCTGTTCGAGCCGCTACGCGCCCGCGCCACCCGCTTCGACGCGGCGGCGGCGGTGGCGGATATCGATCGCTTCACCGGCGGCATGGATGCGCTGGTCGCGCGGCACCGCGATGCGTTGCGCCTGCTCGACGCCGTGCTGGGTTGCGGCGATCCGGCGGGCTGCGATCCGGCGGGGCCGACGCGCCTGACGCCGTCCGCCGATGGTCATGGCATCGACCTGACCGGTCCGATCCGCACCGCATCGGGCACCGCGCAGGTGCTGCTGCTGCAATATGCCGAGGGGCTGTCGCCCTCGGTCGGAGGGACGCCGGTCGATGGCGCGGTGCTGGCGCGACTGGGCGCGGTCCATGCCGCGCTGTTCGACGTCTATTCGCGCTCGCCCTATATGGCCGCGCACCAGTCGGCTGCGTTCGGGCGCCACATGATCGCCGCGCTGACCGAGGCCAAGGGGCCGAAGCTGGACATACTGGTCGGGCACGACACCAACGTCACCGCGCTGGCGGCGCTACTCGGTTTCGATCTGGTCGCGCCGGGCTATGCGGTCAACGACGCGGCGCCGGGCGGCGCGATCCTGATCCGGCGCTGGCATGACCGGGCGGGCAAGCCCTTCGTCACCCTCGCCTATCGCACCCAGTCGGTCGAACAGATCCGCGCCCGGTCGAACGCCGTGACGGTGACGCCGGTGCGGGTGCCGGGGTGCCCGACGGACGCGCCCTGCCCGCTCGACCGGTTCGTCGCGCTGTTCGGGGACAAACTGGCGCCGCTCGCGGAATGATCGTCGCGCCGGTTCTGGTTACCGGGTGAAATTGCCGTCATCCGCCGACATGGACATGGACGTCGCGGGCCGATTGATCCAACGCGTTCCGACCGGGACGACTTGTCGATATAGTCTGAATCGACAGGGCAACCGGAACGACGATTTGGAAGCTGTTGATGAGTCTGCACCTGATTCTCGTCGAGGACGACGAAGACTATGCGCAGGGGCTGGCCGCCGACCTGAAGGCGATGGGCCACCGGGTCGAACGTGCCGGTGACGGGCGACAGGCGCTCGCCGCGCTCGACCGCGAGCAATATGACGCGGTGATCCTCGATCGGATGATGCCGCGCCTCGACGGGCTGTCGGTGGTCGAGACCTTGCGCGCACGCGGGATCACCGTGCCGGTCATCATGCTGACCGCGCTGTCCATGGCATCGGACAAGGTAGACGGGCTGGAGGCGGGGGCCGATGACTATGTCGTCAAGCCGGTCGCCGCCGAGGAACTGGTCGCGCGTATCCATGCGGTGATGCGCGGTCGCCGCTGGATGGTCAGCGAAACCGACACGATCCGCGCTGGCGATATCGTGGTCAGCCCAACCAGCTTTCGCGCCTGGCGCGGCGGCCAGCCGATCACGCTGGCCAATCTGGAGCTCAAGCTGCTGGCAGAACTGGCGCGCCATGCGGGGGAGGTGCTGACCCGCGCCATGCTGATCGAGCGTGTCTGGGGCTATGATTTCGAGCCGGAGACCAACATCGTCGACGTCTATATCCGGCGGCTGCGCATGAAGCTGACCGAACAGGGCGGCGCGGACCCGATCGAAACGGTGCGCGGGATCGGCTATTCGCTGAAACCATGATCGAACGCGCGATCCGGCGGATGAGCTTGCGCAGGTTGACCGCCTGCGTCCTGATCCTGTTCCTGATCGCGACGGTGGCGACCGGCCTATCGATCCTGGCGGCCAACCGCGTCACCGTGGCGCGGCTGGTCGATCAGCGGATCGAGGCGATCGCCGAACTGGTGCTGGAGAGCGATGCCGGGCAGGCCATGGTGCCGACCCCCGAAATACAGGCCCGCATCGCCACCTTGTCGGGCGCGCGCGATACCGGCGATGTCGGCCTGTTGCTGCTCGATCCGGCGGGGCGGACGTTGGGCGGCAACATCACCCTCCGCCGCCCCCTGCCACTGGGTCGATCCGACCTGCGCGAGCGGGACGGGATCACCGGCCTGTCGCATGGCCGCGCGCTGGTTCGCGAGGCGGGCGCGGGGCGGCGGCTGGTCGTGGTCGCGGAAACCGAGCCCTTCGACAGCTACCGCGCGACGCGCACCCGCATCTATCTGATCGGCTTCGGGTCGATCATCCTGATCGTGTTCGGCGGGGTCATCGCCTTTTCCCTGCTGGTCAGCCGCCGGATCGGCGACCAGCGGCGCACGGTCGAGGCGATCATCGCAGGCAACATCCGCCACCGTGTGCCCGTCACCGGATCGGACGACGAGTTCGACCGCCAGGCCGCCGCATTCAACCGGATGCTCGACCGGATCGGCGCGTTGATGGAGGGATTGCGCGGCGTCTCCAACGACATCGCGCACGATCTGCGCACCCCCCTTGCCCGGCTTCGCGGACAGGTGGCGCGGATCGCCCAGGAAGCGCACGACCCGGTTCAGGCCGAGCGCGCCTCCGCCGCGCTGGCGCAGTGCGACACGCTGCTCGCCATGTTCGCCGCTTTGCTGCGTATCGCCGAGATCGAGGCGGGGCACCGGCAGGCGGGCTTCGCGCCCGTCGATCTGGCGGCGCTGGTCGAGGAGACCGCGACCATGATGATCCCCGTCGCCGAGGAGGCGGGACAGCGGCTGGGCGTCACCGCGACCGCGCGCCCGACCGCGTTCGTCGGCGACCGGCAGTTGCTGATCCAGGCGCTGGTCAACCTGATCGGCAATGCGATCAAATATGGTGCGCCGGGCGGGGCGATCCGCGTCGCGCTGGACAGAGCAGCGGACGGCGACGTGACGTTGAGCGTCGCCGATGACGGCCCCGGCATCCCGCCCGAGCAGCGCGCACAAGCCCTGCGCCGTTTCGGGCGGCTCGATTCGTCGCGCGGACAGGCCGGGCATGGCCTGGGCCTGCCGCTGGTCGCCGCGATTGCGCGGCTGCATCGCGGGCGGCTGGTGCTGGGCGATGCGAAGCCTGGGCTCCGGGTGTCCCTGATAATGCCCTGCCGCTAGAACGGACCGAAGGGGAGGAATGACTCTACGCGACAGGCCCCACAAAAAAAGGCCGCCCCGAAGGGCGGCCCGTCAGTTGGGGTATCGATCGGGATCAGAAGCGAACCGTCCCCTCCAGACCGATGGTGCGGGGCGGGTTGAAGTTGCCGTAATCGCCCAGCGTCGTCGCGTTGGCCGCCGAGCGACGATAGACGAACGTATTGTCGAGCAGGTTGCGGCTCCACAGCGAGATAGTCATCTTCGTGCCGTTCTCGGTCAGCGGGATGTCGGCCAGCGCGATACGACCGTTCATCACGAAGGTCTTGTCGGTGCGGGTCGTCTCGTTCTGGAAGCTATAGGCCGGGTCGGCATAGTTGCCGTCCAGGTGGAAGCGGACCTTGGCGTCCGAACCGGGCAGCGGCACCTCGTAATCGACATAGGCCGAGGCGGCGTTGCGCGGCGTGTAGACGACGAACACCTGGGTCAGCGCATTGCCCAGGAACGGGTTCGCCGTCGCGGGCACGTTGGTATAGGTATAGGCATAGGATGCGCCCACCGTCATGCCCTCGACCGGATTGGTCGTGATGTCGGCCTCGATCCCGCGAATCTTGGACGTGCCCGGCGCGTTGCGTGTTTCCTCGGTATGCAGGTTGTAGGTCGGGCTCGACGGATTGGTGTCGACATTGTCGAAGTCGATCTGCGTGCCCGTGCGGTCCATGATATACCCGGCCAGGTTGAGGCGGACGCGGCGGTCGAACAGGTCCATCTTCGACCCGATCTCATAGGCCTTGACCGCTTCGGGACCGAAGGCGGCGAAGGTCTGCGACCGGTCATTGGCACCGCCCGCGCGGTAGCCGGTCGAATATTTGGCGTAGAGATGGACGGTGTCGGTCGCGTCGAACGCCGCCGTCACCATCGGATCGAACCGGTTGTTGTTGAAGGTGAAGGGGAAGTTGGTGGACTTGCCCTGCACCAGATACAGCGTGCCGTTGCGCTTGTCGCGGGTGTAGCGACCGCCCAGCGTCAGGTGGAAGGCGTCGAAGCCCGCCGGCGTATAGGTGCCCTGCGCGAACGCCGCATAGCTATAGGCGCGCGCGAAGCTGCCCCGCTGGAGGAAGAACGACCCCGGTGCCCAGCCCTGGTTGCCCGAACCGATGGTGCCCAGCGCGGTCTGCGACAGGATGGTGTAGCCGGTGCCGTCGGCATTCCACTGGTTGGTCGACGGGGTCGCGGCCTCTTCGCGGGCGTTTTCGGTGAAGTAATAGAGGCCGGCCACGTAATCGAACTGCGGCACGCTGCCCACCGCCTGGAATTCCTGGCTGAACTGGTGCTGCTGCATGAAGGACAGGCTGTAGCGGCTGAACTTGCCGTTCGGCAGGAAGACGGTGCGGTGCGCGCCGCCCGAATTGTCCCACTGGTCGGTGGTGACCCCGCGCCACGCGGTGATCGAGCGCAGCTCCAGCCCCGGCGCGACGTCATAATTCAGCTTGGCCGAGAAGCCGTGCGTCTTGTCGACGCTATATTGCTGCGGCACGCCGATATCGGCGGTCTTCATGCGGTTGTCGCCCGACACGACGACCAGCGGCGACAAGGGCGCGATGGTGCCCGCGGGCAGCTTGCCGCCATTGGCGTTGATCTGCGCGATCGTCGCGACGGGCAGGCCGCGCGGATTGTAATTGATCAACTGGCTGTAGAAGGGCGTGTTCTCGTCCTTCGCCTGATCGTAGGACAGCTCGGCCGAGAAGCCGTCGACCGGCTTCCACACGGCGGCGACATGGCCGCCGACGCGGTTATAAGCGGCCCAGCCCACGCTGCCGGGCAGCGGGTTCTTCACGAACGGGTTCTGGTGCTGGATCACGCCGTCCAGCTTGATCGCGATATTGTTGAATTCGGGCAGGTTGACGTGCGCGGCGGTGTTGTACGCGCCGTAATTGCCGAACCCGGCGGTCAGCGAGCCGCCGAACTTGCCGGTCGGCTTGGCGGTGACGATCGACAGCGCGCCGCCCTCGGTATTGCGGCCGAACAGCGTGCCCTGCGGACCGCGCAGCACTTCGACGCGCTCGATATCGAACAGCGCGGCGTTCAGGCCCTGCGAGCGACCGATATAGACGCCGTCGAAATAGACGCCGACGCCGGTGTCACGCGCGGTCTGGTTCTGGTCGAAGGGGACGATGCCGCGGATGCCGACGGTCAGCGCCGACTGGCGCGCCTCGAAGGTGGCGACACGCAAGCTCGGCACGCTGCCGTCCGCCAGGTCGAGCAGGCTCTGGACGTGGCGGTCCTTGATCATCGCGGGGTCGATGACCGAGATCGCGATCGGCGTCTTCTGAAGGCTGGTCTCGCGCTTGGTCGCGGTGACCACGATCTCCTTCAGCTCGCCCGCATCGGCGGTCGGTTCCGCCGCGGCGGCAGCAGGGGCCGGATCGGCCGACTTGGTGTCGGCGGCGAAAGCGGGAGCGCCCGCCAGCGCCAGAAGCGCGGTCCCGCCCAGCAGCGTCGCGCGAATGAAATTGGTCGTCATGATCGTAATTATCCCTATCCCCCGATCGACCTGTCAGGTCGTCGCTGGCCGCGCGGATAGGGGCGCTGAAAGAAGCTGGTGTTACCTTTCCATGACCTGCCGAGACTTTTTCATTTCATCCTGGTTTCATCTTGGGCGGCCGTACTGGGCGCGGGCGCGGCGTAAGTCCCGGACTGGCGCACCAATTCCATCTTCTGCGGCACGGTGCCGATCTCGATCCCTTTCTCCCTCAGCGTCGAGAGGAGCGCGAACAACACGGCGCTGCGCGTACCATAGGCGGCGCGCGGGCTGTCGACATGGGCGAAGCAGTTGAAGTGGATGCGACCGTCGACGATCGAGTCGATAAAGGCCTTGGGCGCCGGGTCGTCCAGCACCGCCGACTCCGCCGCGAAGGAATCCAGCACCGCCTTGCGCACCACCTCCGCGTCTTCCTCGATCGGCACGGAAAACTGGATCTGGACCCGCCCAAGCGGCCCGGACAGCGTCTTGTTGAGCACCGACTTGGTGATGAGTTCGGAATTGGGGACGATCAGCGTCGAATGATCGGCCAGTTCGATCTCGGTCGAGCGCACGCTGATCCGCTTGACGTCGCCTTCGTCGGTGCCGACGCGGATCAGATCGCCGATCTTGATCGGCCGCTCGGCCAGCAGGATCAGGCCGGAAACGAAATTCTGGGTGATCGCCTGAAGGCCGAAACCGATGCCGACCGACAGGGCGGACAGGAGGAGCGCGATCCGCTCCACCCCGATGCCCAGCGACGCGAGCGCCCAGATGACCGCCAGTGCGATGCCGATATAGCGCGCGACCAGACTGATCGAATTGCGCCCCGACCCGTCCAGGTCGGTCGCGGGCAGGTAACGCTGCTCCAGCCAGCGCATGAAGATGCGCACCAGCCCCAGCCCGACGAACAGCACGACCAGCCCTTGCAGGATCGCGCCCGGCGATATCCAGACATTGCCGACCTTGATCCCGTCGGCGACCGTGGCAAGCTGATCGAAGATCGCCCCCGGATCGCCGCTCGCGCCGAAGGGGCGCAACAGCATCCCGAGCGCCAGCAGGACAAGCGCCAGCCGCACCACGCCCGACAGGATCAATCCGAACTGGTCGACCATGCTGCCGCGAATACCCAGCGCACGGGTCAGGGTGATGCCGACCTTGCTGTCCCGCACGAAGACGGTGGTGGCGATATCGTCCGCCGCGACCAGCATCAGATACAGCGCCGAGCCGAGCAGCACGGTCCAGCCGATCATCAGCGCGACGAACCAACTGAACCAGATATAGCCGATGACCAGCGCCAGCCCGGCCACGCCCACCGCGATCCAGGCGAGCAGGGTCGCGACGCTCAGCCCCGCGCTGACGCCCGCATGGGTCGCCTCTTCGCTGGTGGCGCGACGCGCGCGCAACTGGCCCAGCACGACCAGCGTCGCGACGATCAGCAACAGATGGAGCAGCGCCTCGGTCGCCTGGGTGGCGATCACCGCGCTGCGGCTGCTGCCGATCGCGCCCTCGAACGACCCGATCATCGCGGTCGCGAAGGTCAGCAGCATCAGCACCCAGGATAAGGGGCGCAGGCGGTTGGCCGTTTCGTCGTCGATCGGGGCGATCCGCCAGCTCGGCTGGCTCCGCATCAGGACCGCGCCGGTCACCGCCGCGGTGAACCCCGCCACGCCCGAGGCGAAGACGAAACCGTCGAGGAAACTGGTCCAGCGCTGCGGCAACAATCCCGACCAGCGCAGCCCCTGGACGAAGATAAAGGCCGCCACCAGCGGGCACAGCGTGCCGACCGCCACCCGCCAGAAGGTGTTGGCGGAGCGCCGCACCCGGCTGGGCGGCGCCTCCGCGATCAGGCGGCGCTGCGCCAGTCGATGCGCGCCCAGCCGCACCGGGCCCAGCAGCATGATCGCCAGCGCGAAGCCGAGCAGCGCGTGCCACGGCACCCCGCCGCGCCAGTGCTGCGCCACCTGTTCGCTGCCCTGTTTCAGGAACAGACCGACACGGCGAAGGTCGCGCGGCGCCTGTTCGAGCACGATGCTCCAAAAAGCCGGACTCAACGGCGACGGCGTCTTGGAGGATAGCTTCTCGTTGAACCGCTCGGCCTGGCTCCGGTCGATCTCGTCGATCAACTGTCCCGCCTCCACGCCCGCCAGCCGCCCGCGCTTGATCGCGGCGTCGAGCGTCGAACGCAGCGTCGAGAGGCTCTTGCGCTGCGCCTGCAATTCCGGGGCCTCGACCTCGCCCGGCGTGGCGGTGCCCAGACCCGTGATCCGCGCATTGACCAGCGCCAGTTGCTCGGTCAGGTCGGCGACCGCCTGCGTCGTGGCGTCCTGCGCCCCTTGTGCCCGGTCGCGCAGCGCGCGGCGGTCGTCGTCATCGACCTGGGCATCCAGCGCCCGATCGACCGAGCGCACATCCACCTCGGCCTGGGCGATGCGGGTCGTGGCTTCCGCCGCCGGATTGCCCTGCGCCGACGCGGGCGCCGCCATGGCGGTCAGGGCGATCAGGGCCGTCACGAACGCCGTCACCCACAGGGCGAGCCGGGCCCGAATGGCGGTTCGTGGAATGGCGGGCGACGACGGAAGATCTCGGGGCATGGACCGGGCCGTAAATTGCTGACTCCCGGCTCATAGCTTCCCACGCCCCGTCCGACGAGGGGGGAAGCCGCGTGGACCGAGGGCCGCTGCCCGCCCGCTCCGATTGCCACCTCGTCCGCTTTCGGGTGTATCGGGAGCCCGCAAGCACTGGGATCGTTGAAGAGGCTCGGGATTTTTCAGCGCATGACGGACTTGGCATTGATGAACGGGCAATCACCCCTACCAGCGCCGTCCGCCCCGATGCCCCAGGGCCCGGTGCCCCAAGGCCCGGTGCACCGCGATGCGCATGTGCTGGCCGGCATCAACCGCATCCTTCAGGAAGCGCTGCGCGCTTCGACCGAGGAGGAACTGGGTCGACTGTGCCTGGAGGTGGCGGAGGACCTGACCGGAGCGGAATTCAGCTTCTTCGGCGAACGGGGCCCATCGCACGACCGGCTGGACCATATCGCGATCAGCGAGCGCGGCTGGGCCGCCTGGCGCGGCGACGATCCCGATTACAGCGAGCGACAGCTTCCCAACGGTATGAAGATCCACGGCATCTTCGGCCAGGTGATCCTTCAGAATCGCAGCCTGATCGTCAACGATCCCGCCAGCCATCCCGACCGGGTGGGCACGCCCGACGGGCATCCGGGGCTGCGCAACTTCCTGGGCGTGCCGCTGCGCCGCGATGGCGAGACCTTCGCGATGTTCGCCCTCGGCAACCACCCGACCGGCTTCACCGAACGCGAACTGGCGATCGCTGAGGAACTGGCCCCCGCCATCGTCCAGGCGCTCCTGCGCAAACGCGCCGAGGTCGCCTCCCGCGCCAGCCAGCGCCGCCTGCTGTCGCTGATCGAAGGAATACCGCAACTGGTCTGGACCGCGACGCGCGACGGCCAATGGACCTGGGCGAGCGCGCAATGGGTGGCGATGACCGGCCTGTCGGTCGAGCAAAGCCTGGGCGACGGTTGGCTGGCCGCCGTCCATCCCGACGACCGGGACGCCGCACGCCGTTTCTGGGAAAGCGCGAGCGAAAACGGCGATCTGGCGATGGAGGGACGGCTGCGCCACGGCCAGACCGGACGCTATCGCTGGTTCAAGACGCGCGCGACGCCGGTGCATGACGATCATGGCCGGGTGATCGAATGGTTCGGCACCTCGACCGACATCGACACGCTGCGCCGCCTGCGCGAACGGCAGGAGACGCTGGTCGCCGAGTTGCAGCACCGGGTGCGCAACATCCTGACCATCGTGCGGTCGATCTTCACCCGCACGGTCGAAAGCGGCGGTCCGATCGACGAGATCGCGGACCATTTCCGCGGGCGGCTCGACTCGCTGGCGCGGACGCAGGTCGTCGCGACCCAGACGCGGTCGGGCAAGATCGATCTGGAAAACCTGATCCGCGACGAGTTGCTGGTGGTCGGCGCGATCGAGGACGAAAGGCTGTCGATCGAGGGGCCGGACGTGGCCCTGCCCGCCGATACCGCCGAGTCGATCGGGCTGGCGATCCATGAATTGACCACCAATGCGCTCAAATACGGGGCGCTGCGCCACCCCGCCGGCAGGCTCACCATCGCATGGGGAATCGAACATAAATCAAATAATAAATGCGAACTGATTGTAAAATGGGATGAAACAGGTGTACCAGCGATGCCGGTCCCACCCGTACGCCAGGGATTCGGGACCGAGTTGATCCGTGAGGCTTTGCCCTATGGGCTGGGTGCACGGACCAGACTGGAATTTCGCGGTGGCGGCGTGCTGTGCGTGGTATCCCTGCCATGGAGCGCGGACGACACCGATCCTGTGAACCGGAGCGCCGAGGGATGAGTCAGCCATCACCGCTCGCCGACAAGCGGATTCTTGTGGTCGAGGACGAATATTTCATCGCCCGCGACTTGGAACGGGCCCTGCGCGCCGCCGATGCGATCGTGGTCGGTCCGGTGGCGACCCTCGAACAAGGCCTGGACCTGGCCGAGAACCAGGCGCTCGACGCCGCCGTGCTGGATGTCAACCTGTCGGGCGAGCGCGCCTTCGAGATCGCCGATCGCCTGTCCGCGCGCGACGTGCCCTGGACCTTCCTGACCGGCTATGACGAATGGGCGTTGCCGGCCCCCTATCGCTCCGCCTCGATCGTCGCCAAGCCGTTTCAGGCCGACCGCGTCGTTCGCGCGATCGGGGCACTGATGCCCGACAAAGGATGCGCATGACCCCTGCTATCGCCGCTTCGGCCGCTTCGCCCGAGACCGTGGCCACCGCCGCGATCCGCCGATTGTCGGCGCTGTCGCCGCTCGATACGGGGGACATGGCAGTGCTGGACCGGGCCGCCGAAAGGGCGCGGACCTATCCGGTGCGGCACAGCTTCCTGACCATCGGTCGCCCCGTCCCGGAGCCGTTGCTGGTCCTGCAGGGCTGGGCGGCGCGCGTCCGCGTCCTGCCCGATGGACGGCGGCAGTTCATGAGCTTCTATCTGCCCGGCGAGGTGATCGGGACGACGCGCCATGCCACGCCGATCGCCTCGGCCACGGTGGTTTCGCTGACCGAGTGCACCGTCTGCACCGCGCCCACCGCCACGCCGGGCTCCTCGCTGGAACAGGCCTATGCGATCGGCGAGGCGCTGGACGAGGCCTATCTGCTGGGTCATGTGGTCCAACTCGGGCGGCTCAATGCGCAGGAGCGGATCGGCGACTTCCTGCTGGAAATCTATGAGCGACTGTCGCTCGCCGGGCTGACCGTGGGCGGCAGTTTCGAGATGCCGCTGACCCAGGAAATGCTGGCCGACGCGCTGGGGCTGACCCCCGTCCATGTCAACCGGATGATCCAGCAGGCGCGGCGCGACGGCGAGTTGATGTGGAAGTCGGGTCGCGTGCTGCTACGCGATCCCGAACGCACCGCGCGGACCATCGGTCGCTTCAGCCCGCAAGTCACCGGCCCGCAGACCCCGCTCGATGCGCGTTCCGCGCAATATGGCGACTGACCCCTCCCTGTTTGAGGGGCACCCGGCGCGGCGTGCCCTGCGTCAGTCCTGACAGGCCCCTTCCCCCCTTCCGGCGAGATTCGGTCGCTCATCCGCCATTTCTGACCGATTTCTGATCGACTTGGCTCCTTTCACGGTAACGTCATCAAATTTTCGCCAAGCTGACACTCAGCCAACCTAACGCCCCCGCCGAACCGGCAAGACAGCCGATGGGGGATTTATCAAATGCTTACGTTCCGCAGCCTGTTGAAGGCATCGGCCTCGCTCATTCTGGCGACCGGCCCGCTGGTCGCCCATGCGCAGGACACCACCGCCGCGACCGCCGCCGCGCCGCAGGCCGCCGAGAGCAGCGACGGGCAGAATGACGAAATCGTCGTCAACGGCACCTATGCGCGCAGCCTGGCGGCGGGCATCGAGACCAAGCGCCGCGCCGCCTACGGCGTCGATTCGATCAGTTCGACCGATATCGGCAAGTTCCCCACCCAGAATGTCGCCGAAGCGCTTCAGCTCGTCCCCGGCGTGGCGATCACCCGCCCGCGCGGCGAAGGCCTCTACGTCAGCGTTCGTGGCCTGGGGCCGCAATTCCAGAACACACTGATGAACGGTCGCACCGTCGCGCTCAACGACCTGATCGAGAATGGCGGCGCGGCGGGGCGTCAGTTCCGCTTCGAGATGCTGCCCGCCGAATTCACCTCCAGCATCGATGTCGTGAAGACCCCGACCGCCGATATGAGCGAGGGCGCGCTGGGCGGTAACATCGACGTCAAGACCTTCCACCCGCTGGAGGTCGGCAACAAGACGACCGTCAACATTCGCGGCACCTATACGACGCAGACCAAGGATGTGCGGCCCAACGTCACCGTGCTGACCAGCGCGAAGAATGACAGCGGCACCTTCGGCATCCTCGCGGGTGCGCAATATTGGGGCAAGGCGGTCCGCAACGACCGGTTCATGAATTTCGGCTGGCTGCTCAACCGCTACACCTCGCCACAGGCGGGCGGCGCGCCCACCGGTCTCTACTCGCCGACCCGCACCCGTCCGACCGTCGAGACCGAGGATCGCAAGCGCATCTCCGGCATCGTCTCGGCACAATGGGCCCCGACCCCGGAATTGCAGACGACGCTGGACGTGATCGCGACCCGGCTGGATGTCGCCTATGACGAGTTCGGCCTGGACATCTATCCCGATGACGGCGGCACGGCGGGCGGTCCCCCGGCGCAGATCCAGCCGGGCTATACGGTCGTGGGCGACACCATCACCAAGGCGACGATCAACAATGTCCGCTTCATGGGCACGCGCGAATACAGCCTCAACCGTCACGACCTGCTGACCATCGGGCTGAAACAGGCCTGGAACCCCGATCGCTGGCATGTCAACGCCAATGTCAACTGGTCGGCGGCGCACAGCTATCACCCCGATTACCGCACCGGCACCGTGCGCAGCCGTGCGTATTTCATCGCGCCGCTGACCTATGACGCGTCGGCGGGCTATCAGTCGATCCCGACCTTCACCACGCCGGTCGACGTCACCAACCCGGCCAATTACAAGCTGTTCCAATTCAATATCGCGCCCAAGGACAGCAAGGACTGGGACGTCTATTCGCGGGCGGACGTGGCCCGTGATCTCGATGGTTTCCTGTCGAAGCTGGCGGCGGGCGGCGAATATCACTGGCGCAAGCGCGACTATTTCCGCCGCGATTACCTGATCGACACGGCGACCAACCAGCCGCTGACCAATTTCGGCGCGGGCGCGTATCAGCAGCTTCCCTATGACGATTTCCTGTCGGGCGTGTCGGGCAATGCCTTCCGCAACTGGCTGGTGCCGGTGACGGCGGCCTATGTCGGCAATTTCTTTACCCCCGCCATCCAGGCCCAGCCGATCACCAATGGCGATCGCCGTTCGTCCTTCGTGGTGACGGAGAAGATCGCCGCGGCGTACTTGCGCGCCGATTACCAGTTCGATGCGGGGCAGGTGCCCGTCACCGGCAATCTGGGCGTCCGCTATGTCCATACCGATCAGGTGGCGAGCGGCACACTGACCAGCGGCAGCGTCGCCACCCCGGTCAGCTACCCCAAGACGTTCAACAACGTCCTGCCCAGCTTCAACCTGCGCGCCGACCTGACGCCCAAGCTGGTCGGTCGTCTGGCCGCCAGCCGGGTGCTGACCCGCCCCAACGTCACCGACACCGCGCCGCGCATCACCGTGTCGACCGACGCGCCGACCGCCAGCGGCGGCAACCCGCAGCTCGTGCCCTTCCTCGCGACGCAATTCGACGGGTCGCTGGAATGGTATTTCGCCCCCTCGGGGATGCTGTCGGGCGCGGTCTTCTACAAGGCGATGGACGACTACATCACCCAGTCGAACACCGAGATCAACATTCCGGGTCGCGGCATCGTACGCCTGTCCAGTTCGGTCAATGGCGGCAATGCCAAGGTCTATGGCGCGGAGGCGGCCTATAGCCAGGTCTTCACCTTCCTGCCCGCGCCCTTCGACGGCTTCGGCGTGCAGGGCAGCTACACCCATACCGAGGTGAAGGCCGATTACACGGCCGGTTCGCGGACCATCAAGGACCAGTTGATCGGCCTGTCGAAGAACAGCTTCAACCTGGTCGGCTTCTACGACAAGGGGCCGCTGTCGGCGCGTCTCTCCCATGTCTGGCGCGACAAATATCTGTCGGGCACGGGCAGCACGGTGCAGGCGCCCACCTATGTCGCGGCCTTCGGTTCGCTGGACGGGCAATTGTCGGTGCGTGCTGCGGAAAACCTGACGCTCAGCCTGGAGGGCATCAACCTCGCCGGTGCGCATCAGGACACCTATAACGACAGCAAGCAGCGCTTCGGCGAGATCAACTATTATGGCCGGACGATCCTGTTCGGCGTGCGGGCGGAGTTCTGATGAAGGTCTTCCTCACCCTGGCGGCGGTCCTTGCGACCGCCGCCGCAGCCGTGCCGCAGCAGCCGCTCCGGATGAACGACATTCAGGTCGTCGGCTCGCACAACAGCTACAAGAAGCGGATCGCGCCCGCCGTCTTCGCCGAGCTGGAGCGCCGGGATCCCAAACTCGCCGCCGCGCTGGATTACGATCATCTGACGCTGGCGCAACAGCTTGATCGCGGCGTGCGGCAGTTGGAGATCGACATCTTCGCCGACCCCGAAGGCGGCCGTTTCGCCCATCCCAAGGGCGAGGCGATGGCCCGCGCGGCGGGTGAACAGACCGACTTCGACGGGGCCGCGATGATGAAGCCGGGCTTCAAGGTCTTCCATATCCCGGAGGTCGATTACCGCTCCTGCGGCACCTTCAAACAGTGCATCGGCCAGATCGATGCCTGGTCGCGCGCGCATCCGCGCCACCTGCCGATCATGGTGACGATCAACGCCGCCGACCGGCCGATCGACAAGCCCGGCGTCACCGATCCCCTGCCCCTGACCGCGCCGCTGCTCGACGCGTTGGATGCGGAGATTCGCAGCGTTCTGAAGCCGGACAGGATCATCACGCCCGATGACGTGCGCGGCAACGCGGCGACGCTCCGCGAGGCGGTGACCAGCAACGGCTGGCCGACGCTGGAGAGCGCGCGCGGGAAAATCTGGTTCGTGCTGGATACGCCCAGCGACGTGTCCGACCTGTACCGCGCCGGTCACCCCTCGCTGAAGGGGCGGGCCATTTTCGGCTGGTACGACACCGACCAGCCCGAGGCCTCGGTCGAGATCGTCGGCGATCCGCGCACCGACGGCGCAAAGATCGGCGAATGGGTGAAACAGGGCTTCATCGTCCGCACCCGCAGCGACGCCGACACGAAGGAAGCGCGCGAGAACGACCATGCCCGCGCAAAAGCCGCCATCGACAGCGGCGCGCAGGCGGTGTCGACCGACTATTACCCCGGCGCGCCGACGCGGAGCTGGAGCAAGGGCTTCAACGTGACCCTGCCGGGCGGGGTGATGGAGCGGTGCAATCCCGTGACGCGAGCCGTTGGGTGCGAGTTGCCGGAATAAACAAATCCTCCCCGGTACGGGGAGGTGGCAGCGCGCAGCGCTGACGGAGGGGGGCTTCCACACAGGATGTGCCCAGCGGCGATCCCCCTCCACCAGCTTCGTGTTCGAGCGAGATTAGCGAGATTGTGCCCCCGGCACAATCTCGCTCGAACACCCCCTGCCCGTGCCGGGGAGGATTGATGGCCGTCCGCTGACGCGCTTGTCACGTCCGAGCAAGCCGAGGTTCAGTCTCTTTCTGCCACAGAAAGCGCCGACGAAGCCTGTGCCCGTTCGGTCGGTACAGGCACCACCGAGAGCGGATCATGGCGCGGATCGCTTGTCTGGGAATGATGGTTCCGGCGCTGTTGGCGGCGGCGCCTGCCTCTGCCGCCGATGCAGCGCGCGACGCCGCCTGGGCCGAGCGGCTCGGCTGGGGGCCGTCGGCGGCAGCCGATGGCGGCCCCGCACCGGGCAGCGACGCCTGGCTGCGCCACCAGTTGAGCGACCCGCCCGCCCCCCTGCCCCCGGCAGCGCAGGCTCAGATCGACGCGATGCGCATCTCGCGCGAACGGGTCGCCGCCTTGGTCGTCGAGACCGACGCCATGCAGCGCGACCTGAAGGCGATCACCGATCCCGATCAGCGCAAGGCCGCGCGCGAAGCCTATCAGAAGACGCTCAACGGCCTGGCCGACGAGGCGCGGCAGCGTTTCGTGCTGCGCGCGCTCTATTCGCCCGACCAGTTGCGCGAGCGGATGACCTGGTTCTGGTTCAACCATTTCAACGTCCAGGCGGGCAAGCGCGACATTCGCGCGATGGTCGGGGACTATGAAGAGACGATCCGCGCCCATGCGCTGGGCCGCTATCGCGATCTGCTGGAGGCGACGCTGCGCCACCCGGCGATGCTGCGCTATCTGGACAATGACCAGAACGCCAAAGGCAAGATCAACGAGAATTACGCGCGCGAGATCATGGAGCTGCACTCCATGGGAGTCGGCTCGGGATACAGCCAGCAGGACGTGCAGGAGCTGGCGCGCATCCTGACCGGCGTCGGCGTCGACCAGAAACCCGATGCGCCGAAGCTGAAACCCGAGCTTCAGCCGCTCTACCTCCGCGCCGGACTGTTCGAGTTCAACCCCGCCCGCCACGATTTCGGCACCAAGCATTTTCTGGGCCATGAGATCAAGGGATCGGGCTTTGCCGAGGTCGAGCAGGCGCTGGACCTGATCGCCGACAGCCCGGCGACCGCGCATCATGTGTCGTTGCGGATCGCGACCTATTTCATGGGCGACACGCCGCCCCCCGCGCTGGTCGATCGGATGGCGGCGAAATTCCGCCAGAGCCATGGCGACATCGCCGAAGTGTTGCGCACCATGATCCGCTCGCGCGAATTCGGCGGCGCGGCCACCGGCGGGTTTAAGGAGCCGGTCGGCTATACCCTGTCGGCGGTGCGGCTCGCCTATGGCGACCGGGACGTCACCAATGCCAAGCCGATCATCAACTGGATGCGCCAGATGGGCGAAGGGCTGTACGACCATGAGACGCCCGACGGTTATGACCTGTCCAGCGCCGCCTGGTCGGGGCCGGGACAGATGGCGACACGCTTCGATATCGCGCGGCAGATCGGCGGCGGCGCGGCGCGGCTGTTCCAGTCGCCCGACGCCGCACCCGATGCGCCGCCGCCACCCTCCCCGCCGCCCCTGTTGAAGGGCTCGCCCGTCATCGCCGCGCGCATGGCGACGCTGGGCAAGCCGACGCTCGCCGCGCTCGGCCAGGCGCGATCCCCGGCGGAGTGGAACAGCCTGTATTTCTCCTCGCCCGAATTCATGCACCGATAGGAGGATCGCATGAGGATTCCCCATATCCACCGCCGCGACCTGTTGATGGGTGCCGCCGCCATGGCCCCGATGGTGATGGCAGGCCGCGCCTTCGCCGCACCGCAGGCGGGCAGCCGGTTGCTGGTCGTCTTCCTGCGCGGGGCCTATGACGCGGTGAACATCGTGGTGCCCAGCACCAGCGACTTCTACCGCCAGTCACGCCCGACCATCGCTCTGCCCAGGCCCGATCCGGCCAATCCCAATGCCCCGCTACCGCTCGACGCCGATTGGGCGCTGCATCCGGCGCTGAAGGACTCGATCCTGCCGCTGTGGCAGGCGAAGCAGATCGCCTTCGTCCCCTTCGCAGGGACCGACGATATGAGCCGCAGCCATTTCGAGACGCAGGACACGATCGAGCTGGGCCAGCCGGTCGGCGGGCACCGCGATTATGGCTCGGGCTTCATGGCGCGGCTCGCCGACATATTGGGCACGGGCGAGAAGCCGATCGCCTTCACCGACCAACTGCCTTTGTGCTTCCGGGGCGGCGACGATCCCATCCCCAATCTCGCGCTCGCCAATGTCGGCAAGCCGATCGATCAGCGCCAGGCCACGCTGATCCAGAGCATGTATGCCGGGCATCCCGACCTCGCCCGTTCGGTCAGCGAGGGCTTCACCGTGCGCGACACCGTCTACAAGACGCTGGATCAGGAGATGAAGGCCGCCAGCCGGGGTGCCGTCTCTGCCAAGGGATTCGCGCTATCGGCGCAGCGGATCGGCACGTTGATGCGCGACCGGTTCAACCTGGCGTTCGTCGATGTCGGCGGCTGGGACACCCATGTGAACCAGGGCGGCGCGACCGGTTATCTGGCCGACCGGATCGGCGATCTGGGGCGCGGGCTGGCCGGGTTCGCCCAGGCGATCGGGCCGGAGGCGTGGCGCAGCACCACGGTCGTCGTCGTGTCGGAGTTCGGCCGCACCTTCCGCGAAAATGGCGACCGGGGCACCGATCACGGCCATGGCAGCATCTATTGGGTGATGGGCGGCGGCGTGTCGGGCGGGCGGATGGCGGGGGAGCAGGTCCCCCTGTCCGCCGCCACGCTCAACCAGAATCGCGACCTGCCCGTGCTGACCGATTACCGCGCGCTGATCGGCGGGCTGGTCGGGCGGCAGTTCGGCCTGTCAGCCAGCCGCCTGGCGCCGCTGTTCCCCGACAGCCGCACGACCGATCTGCGCCTGATCTGACAGGACCCCGGCCCGCTCGCGAATATCGTCGAGTACATCGTCCAGCGTCAGCCCGGCGAGCTTGTCCTCCAGCGCCTCGCGCACCGGGGTCAGCATCGTCTCCAGGCTGGCCGTGATGTGCCGGTCGATCATCCCCTCGCCATCGGGCGGCTGGCGGTGAAAGGCGAAGAAGTTGCGATCCTCCACCGCCTGATACACATCCACCAGCCGGATATCGGCGGAGGACTTGGCCAGCATCGCGCCACCGCGATTGCCCAGTTGCGACCGGGTCAGCCCCGCCGCCGCCAGCCGCAGCAGCAGCGCGCGGACCACTGCCGCGTTGGAATTGACGCTGACCGCGATATCCTCGGAGCGCAGCGGCGTGTCGCCATGCTCGGCCATCAGGGCGAGCATATGCAGCGAGACGACAAAACGGGTGCTGGTCGGCAACTCTCAACGCTCCTTGTTCACGGCCCCGGCGCGGCCGCGTCAACCGCGACGGCCATGGATCGGCGTCATCCCCATGAATGGATCATGGCGACTTTTCAATTCCTGATCCATGTTATTTTTCATAATCTTATTTCGTTAACGTTCCAGGGTTGAAACATATCCGAATAATTTTCGATCATGATGGATCGGATTCGCCGCCCTCGCGACGTCCGACGCCGCCAGTTCAGCGCGGCTTGGCAGAGGGGAGGCGGATCTCGAACAACTCCGGCCAGTTCTTGCCCGTCACATAGATACGATGCTTCACCCGGTCATAGGCGATGCCGTTGGGCACCGAATCCCGGTCGGTCAGGGCGACCCGGTTCACCAGGTCGCTGAGATCGACCACACCCGCCACCGTGCCGGTCGCCGGATCGATCCGCACGATATAGGGCGTCATCCAGACATTGGCCCAGATCTGCCCGTCGATATATTCCAGCTCGTTGAGATATTTCAGCGGCCGCCCATTGACCGTCACGTCGAGCGTCCGCGCGACCTTCATCGTCTTGGGGTCCAGGAAACGCAGCCGGGGCGTGCCGTCGGACAGGATGATGTGATGCCCGTCATCGGTCATCGCCCAGCCTTCGCCGTCATAGCGCCATTCGCCGGTGCGCTTCAGCGCGGGACGGGTCCAGCGAAAACCGCGACCGCCATGCCAGGTGACGCTGCGCAATTCGGGGCCCCAGGCGACGATCCCCTCGCCGAACAGCCCATCGGGCACGGTCGCCTGGCGGAGCGTCTTGCCGGTGGCGAGATCGACCTGGCGGATGATGCTCTGCCCCTCGCGCCCCGTACTTTCATACATCGCGCCGTCCGCGATCAGCAGCCCTTCGGTAAAGGCGGTGGTATCGTGCGGATAGGCATGGACCAGTTCGGGCTTCTCGACCGGCGCGGGCGTGGGCGTAGGAGCCGCCTGCTGCGCCGCGGCGGGCAGGGCCAGGACGAGCGCCAGCGGCAGGACGAACCGGATCACAGCGTGCGCACCAGTCGTGCGACCCGTGCGATCCAGGCGGGCGCGGGCACCGTCACCCCCGCCGTCCCCGGCTCCAGCGGCAACAGGTGGAGCGCGTCGGGCAGCACGGCGGCAAGCCGTGCGAAGACATAGCCACCGGCGGGGCGGGGGAGGAGGATATCGCGATTCATGGCCTGGCTGAATCTATCCGGCCCCAGCGGCTCGCACCAGAGTTCATCGCCTGCCCGGTAATCGCCGATCGCACCCGTGACCGTCACCGCCATCATCCCGGGCGTCGCGCAAGGCGGCGAGACGACCCGTGCGCTGCGCGGCGCCACCGCCCCACGCGGCCCCAGCAACGCCGCGACCGGCAGGGTCTCGCGCACCGGCAACGTCACCAGATCGGTCGTGGTGCAGCCCAGGGCGGCGGCGATCCGGTTGAGCCAGGGCAGCGACACGGTGCGCGTTCCCATTTCCAGCCGCCCGATCGTCTGCGGCGTGGTGGGCGGGCAACAGGCGCGCGCGACATCGTCCAGCGTCATGCCCTTGGCGCGGCGCACCTCGCGGATCGCGGTGATCATCGCCGTTGTCCCTTCCCATCCACGCGGTCGCATCCTTCCTGCCCGGCTGGCGAAGCCGGTCCGGCCGGGCTAAGCGGCTGGCCTATCATCTGCCGGAGTTATCGCCATGCGGTTCGCGATCGTCAAATGCCATGGATCGGGCAATGATTTCCCGATGATCGACGCACGCGACCTGTCCCTGAGCGAGACGGAGTGGGCGGGCGTGGCGCGCGCACTCGCCGACCGGGCCGGGCCGGTGGGTGGCGATGGCATCCTCCTGCTGGTCCCCGGTGACGACCGGGCCGCGTTCGGCATGGTGATGCGCAACAGCGACGGCAGCGAAGCCGAAACCTGCCTCAACGGCGTCCGCTGCGTCGCGCGGGCAGGGTTCGAGGCGCTGGGGATCGACGCCGCGACCGTCCGGCTGAAGACCTCGCACGCCGATGCCGTTCGCGACGCCGAGCTGTCGCCGGGCGTCTATACGGTCCGCGAAACGGCGGGACCGGCGGGGCTGTCCACCGCCGCCTGGCCGATCCATGGTGCGCCGGAGCAGCTGGTCGACGCAGTGCTGCCCATGCTGGACGGCACCCGCCGCTTCACCGCCGTCACCATGCCCAATCCCCATCTCGTCCATTTCGTCGACCAGGTGGACGAGACCGAACTGGTCCGCCTGGGCCGGATATGCGAAGCCGCGCCCGAATGGCTGCCCAACCGCGCCAATCTGTCCTTCGTCGAGCTGCGCGGCGACGCGCTGTTCGTTCGGACGTTCGAGCGGGGCGTCGGCCTGACCGATAGCTGCGGCAGCGCGATGGCGGCCTCCACCTATGCCGCCTGCCTGACCGGACGAATCGCCTGGGACCGCCCGACCGTGGTGTTCAATCGGGGCGGCCTGGTCCGCGCCTTTGCGGGGCAGGACGGAATGGTCACGCTGTCGGGCAATGCCACCTATGAATGGGCGGGTTCGATCTCGGTCGATCTGGCGACCGAGACGGCCAGCGACCTGGTGGTCGAACGGCGCTTCCCCGATGAGATCGCCGCCTGGGATGCCGCCAAGCGGGGGTGAGCCGGGCGGGCGGTTTTCGGCAAGGGCGGAGCATGGCGTTTAACCGCGCTCAGGCTGAACGAAGATTTGGCAGGCCGTCTGGGTTATCTTCTCACCGATCATCCCAGCATCCGTTCGCACTGAGCGAAGTCGACGTGCATGGGAAGGTCGGCGGGGGCGGAACATGGCCTTCGACTTCGCTCAGGCTGAACGGGGTTAAGGTTGAAGCTGCCCCTTGGGAACCGCGGCCCCACAACACCCCGCTCCGTTCGCGTTGAGCGAAGTCGAAGCGCATGGGCCGTCCCTCGCAACACATTGCGGAAGCGAAGCGTTGACCCGTCATGCTTCCCGTCCGCCGCCAGATCGCCGACCAGATACGTGACGTGGTCGGTTCCCGCGCACTCGACCTGACGCGGCCGCCGGGGGATGACGGTCTGTTCGGGCCGGGTTCGGCGACATGGGCAGTGCATGGCGATTTCACCGCGATGATGGCGGGCGGGATCGCGTCGTTGCTTATCCAGATGCTCCACCCCGCCGCGCTGGCGGGGGTGTGGGACCATTCCAATTTCCGCCGCGACATGGCGGGGCGGCTGCGGCGGACGGCGGGGTTCATCTCGGTCACCACCTATGGCTCGACCGAGGCGGCGGAGGCGATGATCGCCCGCGTCCGGCAGGTTCACGACCGGGTCGGCGGCACCCTGCCCGACGGCACGCCCTATAGCGCCAATGACCCGCATCTGCTGACCTTCGTCCATGCCGCCGAGGTGGATAGCTTCCTGCGCGCGCATCGCACCTATCGCGATCCCGATTTCTCCGACGCACAAGCCGACCGCTATCTGGCGGAGATGGCGACGATCGCGTACCGGTTGGGCGCTAGGGACGTGCCGGAGGACCGGCATCACCTCGCGCGCTTCCTCGATTCGATCCGGGCGGAACTGCGCGTCGATGCGCGCACCCGCACGGTCGCGCGCACCCTGCTCAACCAGCCCGCCCCCAGCCCCGCGCTGGCGCCGGTCGCGACCTGGCTGACCCAGGCCGGGATCGCCCTGCTACCCGACTGGGCGGCGCGATTGCACGGGCTGGACGGCCCCGCCGCCATCCGTCCGGCGATCCGGGCGGGCACCCGGCGGTTGGGGGGCGCGATCCGCTGGGCCCTGGCGGGCTGAGCCGAAGCTTTTGGAAATTAGCTATTTTTCCAATTCCCAACAGCCTCTTACAGCGTCCCCAGCCGCCGGATCGCGTCGAGATAACCGCGCATCCCGTCCAACGCATAGGGGGTCAGCATCATGAAGGCGCGGCGGCGGTCGACCGGGTCGGGCTGGCGCGCGAACAGGCCCGCCTCGGTCATCTTGCCGATCCAGCGCAGCGCGGTCGTGGGCGCGACGGCGGCGGCGATGCACAGGCTGGAAACCGACACCCGCGTCCCCTCCAGACTGGCGGCGTAGAGGTCGAGCAGCATGTCCCAGGCGGGTTCCTCGAACAGTCCCGAGCCAAAGAAGCCGTCACGCAACCGCCGGGCCCGGATCATCCGGCGCACCAGCTCGGCGTCGCCCGGTTGCGCGCGGGCCGGGGTCGCGTGAAAACTCTGGTGCCGATCGCCGACACCGCCGCGCCGACTTTCCTCCTCCTGCACCGACAGCCGCGCCAGCGCCTCGGCAATCCGCGCGACCTCGGCGTTCAGCCGCCGCAGGCGTTCGGACTCCCCCTCGCGGAAATGGGCGTGCAGCAACGAGGCGGCACTGTTGCTCGCCCCCGCGACCGCGAGCGCGGCGACCAGTTCGGTCTGGCTGGCGTCGCACAGCATCGCGACGCGCGGCCCCAGCAGCATCGCGGCGACCAGGTCGATCTCCGCCGTGCCCAGACTGACCACGATGGGCAGGTCGAGCGCGGTCGCCACCGCGTCGATCCGGGCGAGCGCGATCTCCATCGCGTCCGGCTCCGCCCCATGCGTATCGACCAGCAATAGCGGACGGCCCGCCTGCTGCCCGATCTCATCGGCGACGGATGTCCATGCGATCGTGCGCAGAACCCGCCCCCCGGCCTGCTGCACCGCATCGCTCGCCGCTGCGGAAAGCGCCGGCGCGCTGATCACCACGACACCGAAACCACCCCCGTAAAGCTCTTGTTCGTTCACCCTCGTCCCCTGCGGCCTTCCCATCGCAGGCCCGTAGATCGCCCCGATCCCACGGGCCCAGCGTATGTATCACTACGACACACGATGCCATTGATCTAGCAACTGGAACGGCGTTCGGGGGGCTGCGTCAGTCCGAATCGGACACTTAGCCGAGAGCTTTGACGATTTCCTCGACCATCTTCTTGGCATCGGCCAACAGCATCATGGTATTGTCGCGATAAAACAGTTCGTTATCGACCCCGGCATAGCCGACGCCGCCCATCGACCGCTTGATGAAGAGTACGGTCTTGGCTTTCTCCACATCCAGCACGGGCATGCCGTAAATGGGGGAGGAGCGGTCGGTCTTGGCCGCGGGGTTGGTCACGTCGTTCGCGCCGATGACGAAGGCGACATCGGTCTGGGCGAATTCGGCGTTGATGTCCTCCAGCTCGAACACCTCGTCATAGGGGACGTTCGCCTCGGCCAGCAGGACGTTCATATGGCCGGGCATGCGGCCCGCCACCGGGTGGATGGCGTATTTGACGCGGACGCCTTCCTTCTTGAGGAGGTCGCCCATCTCGCGAAGGACATGCTGCGCCTGCGCCACCGCCATGCCATAACCGGGGACGATGACGACCTGCTCGGCCTGGCTCATCAGGAAGGCCGCATCCTCGGCGCTGCCCCGCTTCCACGGGCGATCGGCCGCCGCGCCGCCGCCCGCGCTCCCCGCATCGCTCGCGCCGAAGCCGCCTGCGATCACACTGATGAAGCTGCGGTTCATCGCCCGGCACATGATGTAGGACAGGATCGCGCCCGACGAACCGACCAGCGCGCCGGTGATGATCATCGCGCTGTTGTGCAGGGTGAAGCCCATCGCCGCCGCCGCCCAGCCCGAATAGCTGTTCAGCATCGACACCACGACCGGCATGTCCGCCCCGCCAATGGGCACGATCAGCAGGAAGCCGATGGCGAAGGACAATATGGTGATCGTCCAGAAGATCCATGGCGACTGGTCGCGCGTGAACATCGCCACCAGGATGACGATCGCGCCCAATATGCCGAGATTCAGCGCATGGCGGCCGGGAAGCAGGATCGGCTTTCCCCCCATATTGCCGTTGAGCTTCAGGAAGGCGATGACCGAGCCCGAAAAGGTGATCGCGCCGATCGCGACGCCCAGCGCCATCTCGACCCGGCTGACGACATGGATGCTGGCGAATGGCTGGCCGATCATCGGCACCACCATGTCGGCGATGTCGAAGGCGACCGGGTTGAGGAAGGCCGCGCAGGCGACCGCGACCGCCGCGAGGCCGACCAGCGAGTGGAAGGCGGCGACAAGCTGCGGCATCGCGGTCATCGCGATACGGCGCGCGGTGGTGATGCCTATAGCTGCGCCCAGACCGATGGCGGCGAGAATTTCCGCGATCGCGATCCAGTCGACGCCTTGATCGTCGAAATTGCGGCTCCCCTCCGGCAGACCAAAGGGCACGTGCGTGACCAGGGTGGTGATGACCGCGATAGCCATGCCCGCCATGCCAAAGCGGTTGCCCCGCTGGCTGGTCGTCGGGCTCGACAGCCCACGCAGCGCCAGGATGAAGCATACCCCCGCGACCAGATAGGCGAGCGAAACCCAGGGACTGGCGGGGAGCGCATTCACCCCGCCGATGGTCCCGGTGGACAGCGCGGGTGGCACGGGTGCGATCACGAGCGCTTCTCCTTCTTGCGGTACATGGCGAGCATCCGCTGCGTCACCGCAAAGCCGCCGAAGATGTTGACGCTGGCCAGCACCACCGCGCCCAGCCCCAGCCATTTGGCCACCCCCGATCCCGTCGCGCCCGACGTCGCCGCCGCCGCGATCAGCGCCCCGACGATGATGACCGAGGAAATGGCGTTGGTAACGGCCATCAACGGCGTGTGCAGCGCGGGCGTCACCGACCAGACGACATAATAGCCGACGAAACACGCCAGCACGAAGATCGACAGGATCGCTATGAAGTCCATGATCACTCCTCCCCGGCACGGGGAGGGGGACCGCTCGCCGCAGGCGAGTGGTGGAGGGGGGCCGCCGCCAGCGAGACGATCGAAGCGGCAACCGCCCCGGCATCGCGCAGGATTTCAGCGGCTCCGATCCGGATGACCCCGTACCCGTTGTCGTTCAAATATCGGTCTCGCGCGGTGTCGCGCTTGGGGCGCGTCTCAATGCCGTGGATGGCGCCATCGACTTCGACGATCAGTCGCGCCTTTGCACAGAAAAAATCGGCGACATAACATCCGATGGGATGCTGCCGCCGGAAGCGTAGGCCGGCGGGTGAACCGCGAAGCTGCTGCCAAAGCATGACTTCCGGCAAAGTCATGGTCCGCCGAAGTTTGCGAGCCAGCGCAACTTCGGGCCGTGGCATTTGCCGCACGCCCCCTCCACCGGCTTCGCCGGTCCCCCTCCCCGTTCCGGGGAGGATCGTCACGACGCCAACCTCGGGTTCACCACCTGCCCGCCCCGCGTCAGCCGGATCGCGTCGCCGATCTCGGCGTCCAGCACCGGCCGCCCGGCCTCCTTGTCCCAGAAGGCCGCGAGGAAATTGTGCAAATTGCGTGCGAACAGCGCCGACGCGTCCGCCGCCAGGCGGCCCGCCATGTTGCGGTGGCCGATGATCGTGACGCCGTGGCGCTGGACGACCTCGCCCGCCACCGCGCCCTCGACATTGCCGCCGGCCTCCACCGCCAGGTCGACGATCACGCTGCCGGGGCGCATCGTCGCGACCTGCGCATCGGTTACCAGGCGCGGTGCGGGGCGGCCGGGGATCAGCGCGGTGGTGATGACGATATCCTGCTTGGCGATATGCCCGGCGATCAGTTCGGCTTGCGCGCGGCGATACTCCTCGCTCGTCTCCCCGGCATAGCCGCCCGCGCCTTCGCCCTCGATGCCCTCGACACCTTCGACGAAGACCGGCTTGGCCCCCAGCGACTGGATCTGCTCCCGCGTGGCGGAGCGGACATCGGTGGCCGAGACCTGCGCGCCCAGCCGCCGCGCGGTCGCGATCGCCTGGAGCCCGGCCACCCCCACGCCCATCACGAAGACACGCGCCGCCGGGATGGTGCCCGCCGCCGTCATCATCATCGGAAAGGCACGGCCATAGGCGTTCGCCGCCTCCAGCACCGCCTTGTACCCGGCCAGGTTCGACTGGGACGAGAGGATGTCCATCGACTGGGCGCGGGTGATACGCGGCATCCAGTCCATCGCCAGCGCCTCCAGCCCCGCCCCCGCATAGGCCGCCACCGCCTCGCCACGTCGAAAGGGATCGAACGCCGCGACCACCCAGGCCCCCGACGCCGCCCCCGACAGCGTGTCGGCATCCGGGGCCTGCACCGCCAGTACGATCTCCGCGCCCGCCAGCACCTCGGCCCGCGCGCCGACATGCGCGCCGGCCTGTTCATAGCCGGCGTCGGCGATCCCCGCGCCCGCCCCGGCGCCGCGCTCGACCGCCAGCGTCGCGCCCAATGCGATCAGCTTGCGCACCGTCTCCGGCGTGGCGGCGACGCGGGCTTCGCCGGATGCCGTTTCGCGTAGCGTCGCGATGCGCACGCCCATGGCGTCAGGCGATCAGCCAGAGGACGATCGCCACCAACAGGGCGACGACCACCGATCCCCATTTGAGCATGTTGATCAGCAATCCGTAGGTGGCGACATGCGCCTTCATCCCGCCGGTGCCGGTGTCATTGGCCGCCATGATCCTCACCTCCGCTATCGGCCCGTGGCGGTCGGTCCCGCCATCATGACCTTGTATCCAAGCTTATTCACCGGGGCAGAGGGATCAACCCCGAAACGTTCGACTCCAAACCCCGAATCGCGCACAATCGGGCAGTTCAGGGGATGGAAAGACATCTTTAATCATACGGGCCCATCACTGTCCCGATTTAAGGCAGATTTTAACATTGTTGCGCTATAGCGCTGCAAACAGGGGTTATGGGACGAGATATGACGCGCAACGGTCAACGTTTGCTGCTGCTGATCGACGACGAACCTGCGCAGCGGCGGCTGATCGCGGCGTTGGCGCAGCGTGGCGGCTGGCGCACCCTGTTCGCCACCGATGCGGACATGGCGGCCTCCGTCCTGGGTTCGGCGCAGGGGCGCGAACTCGATGCGGTATTGATCGATCACTGGGCACCGGGGGCCGATGCGACCCAGTTGATCGCCGATTGCCACAGGCTGCGTCCCGAACTCCCCATCCTGATGCTGACCGCCAACGAGTCGGTGGAGGGCGCGGTGGCGGCGATGCGCGCGGGGGCAACCGATTTCCTGGTCAAGCCGCTGGCCCCCGAACGGCTACTCGCCGCGCTGGAGGCCTGTGTCGCGGGCCAGACCAGCGGCGAGCTTCGCCCGCTGACCGAGAAGATTCCCGCCCTCCTCGCCTTTGACGAAATCGTCGGCGACGCACCTGCATTCCGCGCGGCGCTGGCCATCGCGGCCAAGGCCGCGCGGGCACGGGTGGCCGTGCTGATCGAGGGCGAGGGCGGCGTGGGCAAGGAATCGCTGGCCGAGGCGATCCACGTCGCCTCCCCCCGCGCGGAACGGGCGATGATCCGGGTCAACTGCGCCGCGACCGCGACCAACCTGCTCGACAGCATCATCTTCGGCCATGAGGAGGGCGCCTTCGCCGGGGCCTTCGAACGTCGCATCGGCAAGATGGTTGAGGCGGACGGATCGACCCTGTTCCTCGACGAAGTCTCGGGCATGCCGCCCGAAACCCAGGCGCGGCTGTTCGACATGTTGCAGACCGGCACCATCGTCCCGCTGGGCGGTCGCCATGCGCGCGAGGTCGATGTGCGCATCATCGCCGCGACCGATGGCCGCCTGCTGGAAGCGGTCGAGGCGGGGCGGTTCCGCGAAGACCTGTATTACAAGCTCAACGTCGTCCATGTCGCCGTGCCCGCGCTGCGCGACCGGGCGGAGGACATTCCCGCGCTGACCCGCCACCTGCTGGGCCGGATCGCGCAACAGCCGGGCCTGCGCGCGCTGGACATCACCGACGACGCGCTGGACCTGCTGCGCCGCTATGACTGGCCGGGCAATGTCCGCCAGTTGCAGAACGCGCTCTTCCGCGCCGCCGTGCTGTGCGAGGGCGATGCCCTGACCCCCGCCGATTTCCCGCAGATCGCCTCCTTGGGCGACCGCCCCTCGGTCGGCAGCGCGACGGTCGGGGCGACGCATAGCGGCGGGATCAACCTGTTCCGCCCCGACGGCAATCTCCGCCCGCTGGAGGATATCGAGGCCGACGTCATCCGACTGGCGATCAGCCATTATCGCGGGCGCATGACCGAAGTGGCCAGGCGACTGGGGATCGGCCGCTCGACGCTCTACCGCAAGCTGGGCGAACTCGGGATCGACAACGCGGCCTGAAGCCCCCCTCCGACCTTACCAGAGCACCCCGTCGACCGGCTTCATCGGTTCGGGCGCGGGATCGCCGATCGACTGGAGCAGATCGATCTCGATCGTCCGGCACATTGCGCTCAGCGGCAGGTCGTGGACCGTGTCGGAGAAGGGGTCGACCAGGTCGTCGCCGATCTGGAGCGCCGCCAGGAACATCAGCCCCGCGATGGACGAACCGACCGGCGTGGCGAAGCCCAAAGTCTCGACCAGACCGATCGGCAGCAGCACGCAGAACAGCCGGGTGAAGAACGCCGGGATGAAGCGATACTGGTTGGGCAGCGGCGTGTTCTTCAACCGCTCCATGCCGCCCTGCGAATTGGCGATGTCGACCAGCACCGCCTCCATCTGCGTCTGCTGGATGGTGTCGATCCACCCCTTTTTCTGCGCGTCGGCGATCCGGCGACCCGTACCGTCGAGCAGGCCGTTGGCGGTGTTGGTCCGCCGGAGCGCAGGCTCCGCCTCACCCTGCGACAGGAAGCGCAGCACTTCGCCGTCCACCGGCTGCTTGCGCAACTGGCAGCGCAGCGCGTTCACATAGGCGATCTGGCGCAGCACGATCGAGCGTTTCAGATCATGCCCCTCGGGATCGGGCAGGAAGTTGCGGGCGCTACGCGCGATATTGCGCGAGGCGTTGATCATCAGGCCCCAGAGCTGCCGCCCCTCCCACCAGCGCTGATAGGCCGAATTGGTGCGGAACCCCAGGAACAGCGCCAGCGCGGTGCCGAACAGGGTCAGCGGTAGCGAGGGCGCCTTGAAGGGCAGCACGTAATAGGCGATCGTGACGATCACATCCCAGATGAACAGCGCCAGCAAGGGGCGCCAGACCTCGGCAATGATGATGCGGGTACGGGGTACGGCATCGACGATCAAATCAGGTCTCCCTCATGCGGTCCGGCAAATGTTCCAGGGCGCAGCAACGCCCCAAATCTTCGATTGGATGCGCGCCCGAAATAATAGTGCGGTGCAGCGAGAAAAGCCCCGGATGCGCCGGGAAACGAAACATTACGAAGATGCCCTGAAACCGGGCGCGGAGGGCGCAGGACGATGATCGGCCAAGTATTTCTATCCTCGCGCTTTCCCAGGGCCGATCGACATTCTGCGATGACTTCTTCCCTCTCCCCTGGACAGGGGAGAGGGTTAGCGGAGCTTGCCAGCTTGCTGGCTAGCGCAGCTTGGGTGAGGGGTTGAGCGAGCCACAGGCTCGCGCGCGCTCCGCGCGCTCACCCCTCACCCAGCTCCGACTAAGCCTTTGCTTTCGCAAAGACCAAGTCTGCGCAACCCTCTCCCCTCTATGAGGGGCGAGGGAAAAGAAGGGCATATTTGAATGTCGATCCGACCTGATCATCAGGAGCAGGAACGGGTTTACAGGCGATTGGGCCGCGCGTGTGACCGCTTGCCCGCTTCCGCCACGACAGGCATGGCGAATCCATGACCGCGCCTCCCCCGCCCCGCATCCTGATCGTCGCCGGTTCCGATTCCGGGGGCGGCGCTGGCATCCAGGCGGATATCAAGACGGTGGCGATGCTGGGCGGTCACCCGATGACCGCGATCACCGCGATCACCGCGCAGAACACGCTGGGCGTGCAGGCGGTGCACCCCGTGCCGACCGATATGGTAATGGCGCAGATCGACAGCGTGCTGGCCGATATCGGCGCGGATGCGGTGAAGATCGGGATGATCGGATCGGCGCAGACCGCCCATGCGCTGGCCGACAGGCTGGAGGCGCTGGACCTGCCGGTGGTGTTCGATCCGGTGATGATCGCGACCAGCGGCTCGGTCCTGGCGGACGACGACGTCATCGCCGCCTTTCGCCGCTTCCTGGCGCTGGCGACCTTGTCCACGCCCAATCTGCCCGAACTCGCGGCGCTGGGTGGCGAGGCGATGGTCCGGCCCCAGACGCGTGCGCTGCTCGTCAAGGGCGGGCACGGCGAGGGGCCGGTGATCGAGGACCGGCTGGTGGAGGCGCATGGCGAACAGCGCTGGCAGCATCCCCGGCTCGACACCCGATCGACCCATGGCACCGGCTGCACGCTGGCGAGCGCGATCGCGACGGGGTTGGGCCAGGGCATGACGCTGGCCGATGCGGTGGACCGCGCCATCGCCTTCGTCCAGGCCGCGCTCGCCGCCGCACCGGGGCTGGGACGGGGCCATGGGCCGATGGGACATGCGATGGGGATGGTCCCCTTCTATCACCTGCTCGCCGCGATCAGCCGCGAAGGCTGGGACGCCGCCGCCTTCGCCGCGCGTTGGGGGTGATCCGATCCTCCCCACTCGTGGGGAGGTGGCAGCCCGAAGGGCTGACGGAGGGGGGCTTCCGCATAGGATGCCTGTTGTGGAACGCCCCCTCCACCATGCTGCGCATGGTCCCCCTCCCCGTGCCGGGGAGGAATCTTGTCGGCACGCGCCCTCCACGATAAAGCCGCCGACCATGGTCGACATCGGTTTTCCCACACCCTTATGCGGCGTGGATGAGGCGGGGCGCGGGCCGCTGGCGGGGCCGGTGGTCGCCGCCGCCGTCATCCTCCCGGAGCGCGATCGCCCCCAGGGCATCAACGATTCCAAGAAGCTGACCGAGAAGACCCGCGCGCGGCTGTGCGCCGAAATCCGCGGCTGTGCGGTGGTCGGGGTCGGCATCGTCCACCCGGAGGAGATCGACCGGCTCAACATCTATTGGGCGACGATGAAGGCGATGACGCTGGCGGTCGATGCGGTGGTGGATAGGCTGGGGTGTCACCCGGCGCATGTGCTGGTCGACGGCAACCGCCTGCCCAAATGGGGTTATGCCGCGACCCCGATCGTCGGTGGCGACGCCAAGTCGCTGGCGATCGGGGCCGCCTCGATCGTCGCCAAGCATGTTCGCGACGAGATGATGATCGCGGCGGCCCAGGAGTGGCCTGCTTATGGCTGGCACAGCAACAAGGGTTATGGCTCGGCGACGCATCTGGCGGCGCTGCGCGAACATGGCCCCACGCCGCTCCACCGCCGCAGCTTCGCGCCCGTGGCGCAATGTTATCTGGACCTTTAAACGCTCATTCCTCCCCAAGCTGTGCTTGGGGAGGGGGACCATCGCCTTAGCGATGATGGAGGGGCGGACGGACTGGCCATGCCCCTCCACCACGCCCTGCGGGCGCGGTCCCCCTCCCCGAGCAAGCTCAGGGAGGATTTTCGGGCTGACCCGAGTCGCCTCAGCGACACCCCACTTCTTGGGGGCAAAGTTATCCACAGCCCCAATATCTGCCACAAAATCGCAACGCACGACCGAATCCGGCGGATTCCCGCGAGTCGCGCGTGCGAATCGCCTCTTGACGACCGACTCCTTCCGGGTGGATGCGAGGGTTCGAGGGTAGAAGGGACGGTTAACGATGGGGGTCATCCAGACGGTAGGAAGGCCGATCGGGACGCGGCCGGTATCGGCGCACCGCGAAAGCGACCTGCCGCTGAACCAGATCCTGATGGGTGACTGCATCGCGGCGCTCCGCTCGCTGCCCGACAAGTCGGTGGACATGGTCTTCGCCGACCCGCCCTATAATTTGCAACTCGGCGGCGAGCTGTTCCGCCCCGATGGCAGTCATGTCGATGCCGTCACCAACGCCTGGGACAAGTTCGACACCTTCGCCGCCTATGACGCCTTCACCCGCCTGTGGCTCGCCGAATGCTACCGGGTGCTCAAGGACAATGGCTCGCTCTGGGTGATCGGCAGCTATCACAACATATTCCGTGTGGGCACGGCGGTGCAGGATCTGGGCTTCTGGATCCTCAACGACATCATCTGGCGCAAGTCCAACCCCATGCCCAATTTCAAGGGCACCCGCTTCACCAATGCGCACGAAACGCTGATCTGGGCGTCGAAGGGCGAGAAGGCGAAATACACCTTCAACTATCGCTCGATGAAGACGCTGAACGACGAAATCCAGATGCGCTCGGACTGGGAATTTCCGATCTGCGGCGGTCAGGAACGACTGAAGAAGGACGGACACAAGGTCCATCCGACCCAAAAGCCGGAAGCTTTGCTCTATCGCATCCTGCTGGCCTGCACCCGGCCGGGCGACGTGATCGCCGACCCGTTCTTCGGCACCGGCACCACCGGCGCGGTCGCCAAGCGGCTGGGCCGCCGCTGGATCGGGATCGAGCGCGAGCCGACCTATTGCGCCGCCGCCATCGAGCGGATCGAGGCCGCCCTGCCCCTGGACGAGAGCGCGCTCGCGACGATGCAGAGCCCCAAGGCGCAGCCCAAGGTCGCGTTCGGGACGCTGGTCGAGAATGGCTATCTCGCCCCCGGCATGCCGTTGATGGACGCCAAGCGGAAATGGCGCGCGACGGTGCGCGCGGATGGTTCGCTTTTGTCCGAATGCGGCCAGGCGGGGTCGATCCACCGGCTGGGCTCGATGTTGCAGAACCGGCCGACCTGCAATGGCTGGACCTTCTGGCATTATGAGATGGAGGGCGCGCTGAAGCCGATCGACGCGATGCGCCAGAACTGGTTGCTGGCGACCCAGCCATAGGGCCCCGTCGCCCCAGCGCAGGCTGGGGCCTTTATCGATTGGAGAAGCGCGGCCTCCAGAGATCCCAGCCTTCGCTGGGATGACGAATGTCTTGAAAGCGATTCCCCCCCGTCATGCACCTGCGTCCCATCCAATTCGTCGATACGCCGGTCGGGCTGGAAGAGGGCAGCGTCGCGCGGCTGGCTGGTGGGATGCAGTGGTTCGCGGCCTATGAGGTACGCGAAGGCGCCACGCGCCGCATCGTCCCCGTCGCCCGGTTCCAGCAGGAACTGGGCGGCTCACCCCGCGCGGAGGCGCTCCACGCCGCCATCACCACCCCTCGCACGCCTTGGGTGATGGGCGAACGCACCCTGCGCTTCGTCCAGCCCCAGGTCGCGGCCATCCTGAACGTCACGCCCGACAGCTTCTCCGATGGCGGCAAGCATATCGGCGATCCGGCGGCGGCGGCGGACAGCGGCATGGCGATGGCCGCCCAGGGCGCCGCCGTCATCGACCTGGGCGGCGAGTCCACCCGCCCCGGTGCCGCCCCCGTCTGGGAAGGCGACGAGATCGCCCGCACCGCCCCCGTCATCGAACGACTGGCGAAAGGCGGCGCGCTGGTGTCGATCGACACGCGCAAGGCCGCCGTGATGGAGGCCGCCCTCGCGGCGGGCGCGGGCATCGTCAACGATGTCGCCGCCCTGCTCTGGGACGACCGCGCGCTGGAGGTGGTGGCCAGGGCGGGCTGTCCCGTCATCCTGATGCACTCGCCCGACCCGGCCAAGGGCGGGCATGGCCGGGTCGGCTATGGCAATGTCCTGACCGAGGTCTTCGACTGGCTGGAGGCGCGGGTCGCGGCGGTCGCGGCGGCGGGCGTGCCCCGCTCGCACATCATGGTCGATCCCGGCATCGGCTTCGGCAAGTCGCTGGCCGACAATCTGGCGCTCATCAACGGCTTGGCCATCTTCCATGGGCTGGGCTGCCCGATCATGCTGGGGGCCAGCCGCAAGCGGATGATCGGCGCGCTGTCCAACGAAGCACCGGTCGATATGCGGCTGGGCGGGTCGCTCGCGCTGGCGCTCAAGGGGGCCGAGGCGGGCGTCCAACTGATCCGCGTCCATGACGTGGCCGAGACGGTGCAGGCATTGCATGTCTGGCGGGGCCTGCGCGACCAGGCCCTGATGGGATAACGCCCTCGCTTTTCGGGGCCCGAAAGCCCACATAGGGGCGATGCTACGCCCCCAGCCCCAGATCATCCGCGTCATCGACCTGGAGACCACCGGACAGGCCCCGCCCACGCACGGCGTGTGCGAGATCGGCTGGCAGGACGTGGCGCTGGGCAAGGACGGCCGCTGGGAACTGGAGGGCGAGGGCGGCAGCATCCTGGTCAATCCCGGCCGCCCCATCCCGCCGATCACGCAAGCCATCCACCATATCCTCGACGAACAGGTCGCCGACGCCCCCTGGTGGCACGATGTCGCGCGCCGCGTGCTCGATCCCTGGCCGCGCCGCCTGGCGCTGGCGGCGCATCGCGCCGATTTCGAGCAGCAATATTGCACCCCGGCCATGACCCGGTCCGCCGACTGGATCTGCACCTGGAAATGCGCGCTGCGCCTGTGGCCCGACAGCCCCAGCTTCTCCAACCAGGTGCTGCGTTACTGGCGCAAGCCCGAGGGGCTGGTGCATGACCGCGGCCTGCCCATCCACCGCGCCTTTCCCGACGCCTATGTGACCGCGCACCATCTGCGCGACCAGTTGAACGAGGCGAGCCTGGCGCAGTTGCTGGAATGGTCGCGCAGCCCCGGCCTGTTGCCGCGCGTCCGCTATGGCCCCGATCGTGGCAAGGACTGGCGCGAGATCGAAGAGGAGTCGCTGATCGGCTTCCTCAGCGATCGCGATCCCGATGTCCGCTTCACCGCCGAAACCGAAATGGCGCGGCGACGGGGCGGCGGCCATGTCGGCCGCCCCAGCCCGCAGGAGTTGCTGCTGTAACTGCTGGCGCAACCACGACTTAACCGGACTGGCGTCGATGCCCGCGCTTCGATAAGGCATGGATCATGCAGGGCGTCGATACCGCATCCACGGCTGAAAATCCGATTGGCCGCATCCTGATCGCCGCCATGGCGACGGGCTTCATCGCGTTGCTCGTCGCGGCGGTGGCGGCGGCTTACGCGATCCGTCAGGGCAACCGGCATACCGACTGGGTCATCCACACCTATCGCGTCGAAAGCGTCCTGACCGAGGCGCGGCGGCTGGCCGAGCAGCAGGAGACGGCGCGGCGCGGCTATATGCTGGCGGGCACCCCGGCCTTTCTCGCCAGCTTCGAGCGCGCCCATGCCGCACTGGTCCCCCGGATCGCCGAACTCCGCCACCTGACCGCCGACAATGCGCGCCAACAGGCACCGATGAACGGCGTCGTCCAGCAACTGGCCCAGATCGAGCGATCGCAGCGCGCGACCAACGAACTGGTCCGCCAGGGCCGTGGGGCCGAGGCGTTGCGCCATTTCCGCGCGGATAGCGGCCTACAGCGAATGGCCGGACTGCGCGCGATCTTCGAGACGATGGCGCAGGAGGAACGCCGCCTGCTCGCGCTTCGCGATGCCGAACAGATCGCCAGCCGCCGGACCTTCTCCATCGTGGTGACGGTGGCGGGGCTGCTCTTCGTGCTGGTGTCGGTGGTGTCGTTCCTGACCGTGCGCCGTTACACCGCCGACCTGCACCGGTCGCGCACCGCGCTGGCGAACCTCAACGCCACGCTGGAGGAACAGGTGCACGAACGCACCGCCGACCTCGCCCTGGCGAACGAGGAGATTCAACGCTTCGCCTATATCGTCAGCCACGACCTGCGCTCGCCGCTGGTCAACGTGATGGGCTTCACGGCCGAACTGTCCGCCGCGACCCAGCCGCTGTCCGACCTGATCGACCGGGCCGAGGCGGAAGCACCGCATATCGTGACCGAGGAGGCGCGCCTGGCCGCGCGCGAGGATCTGCCCGAGGCGATCGGTTTCATCCGCACCTCCACCGCCAAGATGGACCGGCTGATCAACGCCATCCTGAAGCTCAGCCGCGAAGGGCGCCGGGTGCTGGCCCCAGAGATGATCGCGCTGGACCAGTTGGTCGAACAGATCACCGACTCCATCCGTCACGTCATCGACGATCGCGGCGTCACCCTGACCATCGAACGCCCCATGCCGGTGATCGTCAGCGACCGGGTCGCGCTGGAACAGATCCTGTCCAACCTGATCGAGAACGCGACCAAATACCGCCACCCGACCCGCGCTGCCGAGGTCCATGTCTCCGCCTCCGAAACGCCGGGCCGCGTCATCGTCGCGATCCGCGACAATGGCCGGGGCATCGACCCGCGCGACCATCAGCGCATCTTCGACCTGTTCCGCCGCTCGGGGCAGCAGGACCAGCCGGGCGAGGGCATCGGCCTCGCCCATGTCCGCGCGCTCGCCTATCGTCTGGGCGGCACGATTTCGGTCGAATCCCAACTGGGTAAAGGCGCGACCTTCTTCCTTTCGCTACCCCCCACCCTTTCCATTGAAGGCGCCTGAATGAACGACCATCGCTCCGTGGGCATCGTCATGATCGAAGACGATGAAGGCCATGCCCGCCTGATCGAAAAGAATATCCGGCGCGCCGGTATCCTCAACGACATCCGTCACTTCACCGACGGCACCACCGCGCTCGACTATCTGTTCCACGCGCCCGATGGCCCGGCCAAGAACGGCCCGGCGCTGGTCCTGCTCGACCTCAACCTGCCCGACATGAGCGGCACCGACATCCTCGCCAAGATCAAGGAGGAGGGCAGTCCGCTTCGCCGCGCGCCCGTCGTCGTGCTGACGACCACCGACGACAAGGTGGAGATTCAGCGCTGCTATGATCTGGGCTGCAACGTCTACATCACCAAGCCGGTTAATTATGAGAATTTCGCCCAGGCGATCCGCCAATTGGGCCTGTTCCTCTCGGTGATCCAGGTGCCCGAGGTCGAGGGCTGAGTCCCCCTGCCGCGATGCCGAGCACGACGTCCCCGCATATCCTTTACATCGATGACGACGACGCGCTGCGCCGGCTGGTGTCGCGCGCGCTGAGTCGGCACGGCTATACGGTCGCCAGCGCGGCGTCGGGGGCCGAAGGTATCGCGATGGCGGCGCAAGGCGGCTTCGATCTGGTCGCGGTCGACCATTATATGCCGGGCATGGACGGGCTGGAGACGCTGGCCGCGATCACCGCGCTGCCCGATCCGCCGCCCGTCGTCTATGTGACCGGATCGGACGAGGGGCGGATCGCCGTCGCCGCGCTGAAGGCCGGGGCGGCCGACTATGTGGTGAAGACGGTCGGCGAGGATTTCTTCGATCTGCTGTCGGCCAGTTTCGAACAGGTGCTCGACCGGACCCGGCTGGAACGCGCCAAGGCGGCGGCGGAGGCCGAGTTGCGCGCCTCCAACGCGCGGCTGGAGGCGATGCTGAGCGAGGTGAACCACCGCGTCGCCAACTCGCTGCAACTCGTCTCGGCGATGATCGGGTTGCAGAAGGGGGTGCTGGACGATGCGCATGCCCGCGAGGCGCTGGAGGACACACAGCGCCGCATCCGCGCCATCGCCCAGGTGCATCGGCGGCTCTACACCGCCAACGATGTGGAGCAGGTCGATTTGCGCGACTATCTGGGCGCGTTGGTCGAGGAACTGGCCGAAAGCTGGTCGAGTGACGCCTGTCCTCGCACCCTGACCCTGAATGCCGAGCCGATCCGGGTGAAGACCGACCGCGCGGTGTCGATCGGGGTGATCGTGACCGAACTGGTCACCAATGCCTGCAAATATGCTTATCCCGATGGCGGGGGCGAGGTGCGCATCACCGTCCGCGAGGCGGAGGGTCACTGCGTACTGATCGTCGAGGATGACGGCTGCGGCATGAGCAGGAATCAGCAGCCCAAGGGCACCGGCCTGGGTGCGAAACTGATCCGCGCGATGGCCCAGAGCTTGCAGACGACGGTGGAATATGACCCCGCCCATCGGGGCGTGCGGGCGATGTTGCGGATGGCGGTTTAGGGAATTTTTTCGGGGCGTTGTCCCGTGGCCTTCGACTTCGCTCAGGCTGAACGGCTGCTGTGCAAGACCTGAATACCCGACCTCCGTTCAGCCTGAGCGAAGTCGAAGGCCACGCCCCACCCTGTCCTCTCAAACCACCCGCGCCGCCAACCGCCGCACACCCTCCAGCACCAATCCGAACACCGCATGCGACGCCGCGCTATAGCCATGGGTCGCGACCGGCGTATCCTGCGGCGCCGGGCCCCATCCAAAGGCGGGCACCGCGACATCATCCACCACCAGCATCGTCGCCAGCCCGAACGGCACGCCCAGCCCCAGTGCCGCCTCGGGCCGTTCATGGGTGAGCGCGCCATACAGCCCGCCCAGCACCGCACCGGTCGCATAGTGAACCACCGAACCGGCTGTTTCGCGATATTTCTGGGTCACCGGCTCACCGGTCGTCGCCATGGCGAGCGTGTCGGCGGCCTTGATCGTGGAGGGATCGTCATTGCTGCCGCCCTGCCCGAACGCCCCGGCGGCCAGAGCCTGAAACTGATTCATCGCCAGCGAGGCGATCAGCCCGCCGACCACGCCGACGCCGATCGCCCATCCCAGGCCTTGCTTCATCTCCGCCATGCGCCACGCTCCTGTCCCGATCACCCGACAACGGGCCGACCGGGATAGGGTTCAGCGCAAAAGCGTCAGGGTTTGCGGAACTTGAACACGAACTGGTCGGTCCGCCCGCGAATGGCGGGGTCGAAGACGTTCTTCGTGTGATCGTCCTCGGGGTTGCGCAGCACCCGGCTCTCGCCGACGAAGCGGAAGCCGACCGACTGGACCTGGCGCTTCACATAGTCGGGGTCGATCCGGTGGGTCGTGTTGGTGTTGGCCAGCCCCTTGCCCACCGCATCGGCGTGATCGATGATGACATAGGTCCCGCCAGACTTGAGCAGCTTGAACACCGCCTGATCGAAGGCGCGCAGCGCCGGTTCGCCCGCATTCTTGTTGGCCACGTCGTGATAATTCTGGACCGTCCAGAACAGGTCGACCGGCTGGTCGGCGGCGGGCAGGTTCACACCCTGCACCTGTGCGGTGACGTTGGGCAGGTTCCGGCCCTGGAGCGTGCCCAGCGTCCCTTCCGCATATTTCTGCGCCGCGGCGGGCCAATAGGCATAGACATGGCCCTTCGGCCCGACCACGCCGGAGAAGATGCGGGTCCAGTAACCCTTGCCCGGCAGGTAATCGATCACCGTGTCGCCGGGCTTCACGCCCGAGAAAGCGAGGACGGCGGCGGCCTGGCGGCGTTCGTCGTCACCCGCCTGATCGACGCGCGCCGGGTCGGCCAGCGCGGCGGTGATGGTGGCCGGGACGGGAGCAGGCCTGGCCGGAGCGGCGGGCTTTTGCTGCGCCACCGCCATGGTGCCACCCGCCATCAGCATCAGTCCCAGTGCGATCGCCTTCATGCCTGCTCTCTCCTATGTCCTGATGCCATCCTCCCCCACCTCCGTTCAGGCTGAGCGTAGTCGAAGCCCAAGGGATTCGCGTGGCCTTCGACTTCGCTCAGGCTGAACGGAGCGAGGGAATTTACACGTCCAGATTCGCCACGTTCAGCGCATTGTCCTGAATAAACTCGCGGCGTGGCTCGACCACTTCGCCCATCAACCGGCTGAACACCTCGTCCGCCGCCGCGACATCGTCCGAGGTCACGCGCAGCATCGAGCGGACCGCCGGGTCGAGCGTGGTTTCCCACAGTTGCTCGGCATTCATCTCGCCCAGCCCCTTGTAGCGCTGGATCGCCAGCCCCTTGCGCCCCGCCATCAGGATCGCCTCCAGCAACTGGCTGGGCCGTGCGACGCGGGTTTCGCCGCGCGCCAGCGTGGTCGCGTGGCCCTCCTCGTCGGTCGGCACGACATCGGCCGAGGGCTCGGTCGCGGCGCTGCGCAGCGGCACCAGCTTGGCGGCGTTGGTGAAGCTCTCCGCCTGTTCGGCGGCCAGGCTGTGCAGCTTGCGCGCCTCGGCCGAAGCGATGAAGCTGGCTTCCACGATGTGGTGGTCGGTCACGCCGCGCCACAGCCGCTCGAAATGGACGCCGCCATCTTCCGTGAGACGGGCCGACCAGCGCGCCTCGTGATCGCCCGATTCCAGCCGCCGCGTGGTTTCGGAGACGGCGGCCATGCGCTGCTCGCGGGTCAGCACCGGGTCGAGCGCCCCGGCCAGCGCCAGCACCTCGATGATCGAGGCGTCATAGCGACGCGGCACATAGCGCATCAGCGTGCGCATCCGCCGCGCATGATCGACCAGCCCCTTCAGATCGTTGCCCGACCGCGCGCCGCCCGGCCCCTCCAGCACCATGGTCGAAACGCCCGCCTCGACCAGATATTCGTCGAGCGCGGTATCGTCCTTCAGATACACTTCCGACCGCCCCTTGGTCGCCTTGTAGAGCGGCGGCTGGGCGATATAGAGGTGCCCGCGCTCGATCAGTTCGGGCATCTGGCGGTAGAAGAAGGTCAGCAGCAGCGTGCGGATATGCGCGCCGTCGACGTCTGCGTCGGTCATGATGACGATCTTGTGGTAACGCAGCTTGTCCGCGTTGAAATCGTCGCGGCCGATGCCGGTGCCCATCGCCTGAATGAGCGTGCCGATTTCCTTTGACGAGATCATGCGGTCGAACCGCGCACGCTCGGTGTTCAGGATCTTGCCGCGAAGGGGCAGGATCGCCTGGAAATGGCGGTTCCGCCCCTGCTTGGCCGAGCCACCGGCCGAGTCGCCCTCGACCAGGAAGAGTTCGGACTTGGCGGGATCGCGCTCCTGACAGTCGGCCAGCTTGCCGGGCAGGGAGGCGATGTCCATCACGCCCTTGCGCCGGGTCAGTTCGCGGGCGCGCTTGGCGGCCTCGCGCGCGGCGGCGGCATCGATGATCTTGGCGACGATCGCGCGGGCGTTCTGGGGGTTTTCCTCCAGCCAGTCGGCCAGCTTGTCGGCGATCAGCGATTCCAGCGGCTGGCGCACCTCGGACGAGACCAGCTTGTCCTTGGTCTGGCTGCTGAACTTCGGGTCGGGCAGTTTGACCGAGACGATCGCGGTCAGCCCTTCGCGCATGTCGTCGCCGGTCAGCGTCACCTTCTCCTTCTTCAGAAGGCCCGACTTGTCGGCATAATTGTTGAGCGTGCGGGTCAGCGCCGCGCGGAAGGCGGCGATATGGGTGCCGCCGTCGCGCTGGGGAATGTTGTTGGTGAACGCCAAGACATTCTCGTAATAGGAGTCGTTCCATTCCAGCGCGACGTCCATGCCGATCGCATCGCGCTGACCATGAATCGCGATGGGTTCGGGGAAGAGCGGCGACTTGGACCGGTCCAGCCACTTCACGAAGGCAGCGATCCCGCCCTCATAATAGAGTTCGACCGTCCTGGGTTCGTCATGCCGCGCGTCGGTCAGGAACAGGCGGACGCCCGAGTTCAGGAACGCCAGTTCGCGGTAACGATGCTCCAGCTTGTCGAAGTCGAACTCGGTGATCTTGAAGGTGGCCGGGCTGGGCAGGAAGGTGACGCGTGTGCCCTTCTGCCCCGGTTCGGCCTTGCCGACGACCTTGAGCGGGGCGACCGCGTCGCCGTGCGCGAAGCGCATATAATGCTCCTCGCCGTCACGCCAGATGGTCAGGTCGAGGAACTCGGACAGCGCGTTCACCACCGAGACGCCGACGCCGTGCAGGCCGCCCGACACCTTATAGGCATTGTCGTCGCTGGTATTCTCGAACTTGCCGCCCGCATGGAGCTGGGTCATGATGACCTCGGCCGCCGAGACGCCCTCTTCGGGGTGGATGCCGGTCGGGATGCCGCGGCCATTGTCGGTCACGCTGACCGAGCCATCGGCGTTCAACTGGATGTCGATGCGGTCGCAATGCCCCGCCAGCGCTTCGTCGATCGCGTTGTCGCTGACCTCGAACACCATGTGGTGGAGGCCCGAGCCGTCGTCGGTGTCGCCGATATACATGCCCGGCCGCTTGCGCACCGCGTCGAGGCCCTTCAGCACCTTGATCGAGGAGGCGCCGTACTCATTCGTCTGGGGGGTATCTGCCATAGCGAGTATATAGGAATTACGAGGCCCCAAAGGAAGCGAAATGGGAGGGGGCGGCGCCCTTTCGCATGGCCCGGCCAAGGAGGCGTCACACCGTGCCGAATCGGTGCGACCAACACCGAATTCATGGAGTGGAGGGGAGCCCGAAGCGCCGCCCGTGCGCCCCCTTCCCAACATTGTCCGTGACAGAGCATCGATGACCGGCAAGACCCTGATCCTCGCGACGCGGATCTGCCGGTCTCTGTGAGACCCCCTGCCCTCCCCCATCC